>JAFYBI010000450.1 GCA_017540285.1 Clostridia bacterium
ACAGGAGTTCCAGATCACGCGGGAGCGCATCCGTCAGATCGAAGCGAAGGCGCTGCGCAAGATCCGCCATCCCAGCCGTTCGAAGCGGCTGAAGGACTTTCTGGAATGAGGGCAAAGACCTCCAAAAATTGGATGGATTGAATATTTCAGAGGGAAAGGATTTGGTCATGCTGCCGAAAAAATCGAGCAAGCATCCAAATCTGTAAACGCAGATTTGTGCGAGACTGTCAAACCGAAATCCGGCAATCCGACGAAATATAACGAAAAAAGCGTTTGTTCACAGAAAAGTCGCACAAAAACTTCTTGACACGCGGCCCGTTTTCGTGTACAATACAGTAAGTATAGAAGGGCACCTTGCGCATTTCTGCGCAGAAGAACCATTTCGAGGAGGATTCCCATGAAGAAACTGATTTCCCTCGCTCTCGCGGCCATCCTGCTGCTCGGCGTTTTCGCCGGGTGCAAGCGCGTCAATATGGACGAGGACGTCGAGGCGGCCGATACCGAAGCGACCTCCCGTATCGCCCAGACGCTCACACTCTGGCTCCCGACCGACGGCGCGACCGAAGAGGATGAAGAAGCCGTTTCCGCGGCGATCAACCGCCTGACCCAGGCCAAGTACGACACGGCGATCGAACTCAAGCTCATCCCGCGCGATCAGTACGCGGACGCCGTCGACGCCCGTCTGACCGAGATCACCACCAAGATCGAGGAAGAGGAAGCGGCAGCCGAACAGCGCAGAAAAGAGCTGAAGGAACTCAAGGCGCAGGGCATCGAGGTCGCCGAGGAACCCGAGGAAGAAGAGGAAACCAAGCCCGAGGAAGAGGAAACCATCGTCAACGAGCTCGGCATCACGATCACCAAGTATCCCGAGGTCGGCGAGAAGCAGTTCGATATCTTCCTCGTCACGAGCTACAAGCAGTACATGGACTACATCGAAAACGAGATGATCCAGCAGCTTGACGGCGAGCTCTCCGGGACCTCCAAGCTCATGAAGACCTACATCTACCCGACGTATCTCGAGCTCGCGAACGTCCAGGGTACCTACGCCATCCCGAACAACCATCCGGTCGGCGAGTATCAGTACCTGCTCGTCAACAAGGAACTGGTCGATCAGTATGACTACGACCCGGATTCCCTCTCCTCCGTGCTGAAGTGCCAGGCCTTCATCGAAGACATCGGCAACCAGCATCTCGACGGCGTGATCCCGCTCCTCGGCGAAGTCGAAGCGGCGAACATGCACTACTTCGGGATCAACGAAGACAAGAACGAGTGGTCCATCATCGGCAACCAGGTCACCAACTCCATGATGTACTCCAGCCCCTGCATCCCGAAGTCCGTCTTCTCCACCAACGTGTACATCAACACGGTCGGCATGATGAAGAAGCTGAAGGAGCTCGGCTACGTGGGCGACGGCACCCTGAAGGAAGGCCAGAAGTTCGCGGTCGGCGTCATCTCCGGCGACCCGTCCGTCAAGGCGCAGTATGAGGACGAATACTACGTCCGCACCTACGCGAAGCCGATGATGAAGGAAGAGGACGTCTTCGGCGCGATGTTTGCCGTCAGCTCCTATTCCAAGTCCCTCGCCCGTTCGATGGAAATCATCACCTACCTGAACACCAGCACCGATCTCCGCACCGTTCTCCAGTACGGCGCGCAGGGTGTGCACTGGGACTACACCTCCGAAGACGACCACGACACCATCAAGATCCTCAAGGACAGCTACAAGATGCGTCTCACCGACACCGGCAACGTCTACATGACCTACCCGGGACCGGGCAGACCGATGAGCGACTGGGATGCGGGCAAGCAGATGAACCTCGACATGATCTCCGACCCGTTCATGAAATTCCCGGGCGTCCTGACCGAAAACAACGAGGATCTGCTCAAACAGCTCGCGGAAGTCTCCAAGGAATACAAGGCAAGACTCGACGCGCTGCCGTCCGAGGGATATGAGGATGCCATCACCGAGATCAAGAAGGAAATCAAGAACGACGAATTCCTGAAGGGCCTGCTCGACAACTCGGGCGAGAATCCCAACTCCATTCTCCAGTTCTACAACGACTGGCACGACGAGAACTATCCGAGCTGATCGGACGCAGAACACATGACAATCGAAGGGAGGAACTTTCTGATCGAAGGTTCCTCCCTTTTCATCCAAAACAAACGGAATTCGGAAATACAGGAGGCGACCATGAAAATCGGCGTTGTGGGATGCGGCAACATCAGCGGCATCTATCTGGTAAACATCGGATCGAAGTTCAAGAACATCCAAATCGCCGGCATCTGCGACCTGATCCGGGAAAGAGCGGAGGGCCGCTCGAAGGAATTCGGCGGGCTGAGGATCTACCGCGACATGTATGAGATCTTCGCGGATCCCGCGGTGGACATCGTCCTCAACATCACGCGTCCGAACGACCACTACGGCGTGACGAAGGCCGCGCTGCTTGCGGGGAAGAACGTCTATTCGGAAAAGCCGCTCGCGACGAACATGGAGGACGCGCGGGAGCTCGTCGAGCTGGCGAAGGAAAAGGGCCTGACGCTCGGCGGCGCGCCGGACACCTTCATGGGCGCGGGCAACCAGACGGCGCGGCGGCTGATCGACGAAGGCGCGATCGGACGTCCGGTGGCGGCGACGGCGCACTTCCTCGGCCACGGTCCGGAGGGCTGGCATCCCGATCCGGAGTTCTTCTATAAGAAGGGCGGCGGACCGATGTTGGATATGGGTCCCTATTACATCACAACGCTCGTCAACCTGCTCGGCAAGGCGGACTGGGTGACGGCGTTCGGCAGGATCTCGTTCCCCCAGCGCATGATCGGCAGCGAACCGCACCGCGGCGAGGTGATCGACGTCGAGGTCGACACGTTCACGACGGGGGCCATCCGGTTCGCGTCGGGCGCGGTGGCGTCCTTCACGGCGTCGTTCGATTCCTACACGGATTTCAGCGAATACATCGAGATCTTCGGCGAAAAGGGCTCGCTCCGTGTCCCGGATCCGAATACCTTCGGTGGCCCGGTGAGACTGCTCACGCCCGGCAGGGGATACGAAGAGATCCCGCTGGACAAGGGCTTCACGGGCAACAGCCGCTCGCTGGGACTCTCCGACATGGCGTCTGCGATGGAAGAGGGCCGGATGCACCGGGCGAACTACATGCAGCAGCTGCACGTTCTCGACATCATGACGGCGTTTGAGCGTTCCTCGAGGGCGAACGCGCCGGTGGCGATCACGTCTCCCTTCGAGCGTCAGCCGCTCGTCGACCCGGACAAGATCTGCGGAACATATTGATAACAAAGCGGGGGAGGAGCTTTCGTGAGAAAACTTCCTCCCCCGGGCCTCTCTTCCGAGACGGCTGCAAAGGTCTGAGCCCCCGCGGGTTCAGGCTTTTTTCTCTTCCGCGAGCCATGCGGCATACCGCGGATTCATGGCAAGCGCTTGGTCAAGCGCGTCCGTCCGGGTGACGCAGGCGAGAAGGCTTTCGATGATGTGATCGTCCGTCAGTTCGTATAGTTCTTCGGTGTCGAATTCGCATTCCGTAAGGTACGGCGCATCGTAAGAATGCACGCCCGTGCGGAACAGCTTGTTCTGCCGGTCCGCATAGACGAACATGCTACTCATCGCGTCGAGTGTACCATCGAGATCCCCGCCGCGGATCGCATGAACGATGATCCAGAAATAAAGATCGAAGAGACAGGTCGTCGCGCCGAGAGTGTTTTCGCCGGGGACAAGGGTTTCCGCGAACGCGGCGCAGGACCGCAGAACTTCGGTGTTGTAGGATTCCTCCGCTGTCGTGACGGCAGCAGCGGCGTCCTCGAGCAGGTCCGCCGTCATGCGCAGAAAAGTCAGGACGGCATCGCCGAGCGGCTTCCACGATCCGGAAGCGTTTTTCCCGGCAAGCCGCTCGCGGCAGACGATGACGGACGACTGCGCTGCGACCAGCTCGTCGATCTTCCGCTGTTCGCCGACTTCCCAGTAAAGCGTCAGCAGACGGATGATGGCGTTATCCCGGATCCCCGGGGAAACCGTCATATTCTGCACCCGCTCATGGATGGAACGGGCTTCGTTCCAATAGGCGTTTTCTCTGTTCTTTGCCGCGTCCGCATGGATGTACGGGTCCTTCCCATTGGTATACGCGCACCCGCCGATCTTCTTCCACCCGGCGGTGTAGAGGGCGTCTCCGAGGCGTGCGAGAAGCTCACCGTTCGCGGGGAATTCCTCGACCGAAACGCGGAGCATGGCGATGAGCTCGTCGAAATCCGTGTCCCTGTCCTTCAGCATCCTGTCCGCCCGCTCGCAGATCTCCTTCACGCGCCGGTCCCGCTCGCCGTCGTAGCCGAAGAGCGAGTCGATCGTCACGCCGAAGTAGTTCGCGAGGGCGGGGACGGTCTCCATGTCGGGATAACCGCTCATCGATTCCCATTTCGAGACGGCCTGCGGGGTCACTCCGAGCGCCGCCGCCATCGCCTCCTGCGTCCGTCCGGCCTTCTTGCGCAGCTCCCGGATCCGGTCTCCGATTTTCAGTTCCATGATCGTTCTCCTTTTTGCAGAAATGAGTGTCACCGGCCGGTGCAGATACAGGATACCATGCGGCGGCGGAAAAGTCAACAATCGATTTGTTGTTGTTTTTCCAACGGACGGTTGCGCGCCTCCGGCCGGTATCGCGCCCGCGGATGACGCATAACATGAAGGCGGAGGTGATGCGATGTGGACCGCAGGTTTTCAGAACTGCGCGAAAAGGACGTGATCGACGTCTGCACGGGGCGGCGCGTCGGGTTCCTCACGGACTGTGAGATCACGCCGGAGGGGAGGGTCGCCGCCCTGATCGTTTCCCCGCGCTTCCTCGGCTCCCCGAAGACGGGCGTGCGCATTCCGTGGAACGGGATCTGCTGCATCGGCGAGGACGCGATCCTCGTGAAGCTGCCCGACGGCCTGCCGAAGGAGGAAAAACCGAAGCCGGGCAAGGGCTTCTTCGGCCTCGGCGGATGGTAAAGGGAAGGGTGGGACGGAAGATTGTAAAAAAAATGTGAATTTTATCCATCCTGTTGCATGGGACTTCCGAATATGGTATAATACACCTTGTGTGCACTGTCACACAAAATTCTCACATGCCCCCGTCGATCCGCCCGGTTGCCAAATTCACGGCCCTCTCCGAGGTTGCCGGATGGACGGAAGAAAAGGAGAGATCCTTGCATACGCTTCCGTAAAATACAGGCGGCGGACCCCGGCATGGCGGCAAAAAACCAAAGGAGGACATTCAAATGTCTATCGTTTCCATCAAGCAGCTGCTCGAAGCGGGCGTCCACTTCGGCCACCACACCAGACGCTGGAACCCGAAGATGAAGGAATACATCTTCACCGAGCGCAACGGCGTCTACATCATCGATCTGCAGAAGACCATCAAGAAGTTTGAAGAGGCGTATTCCTTCGTGAAGGACACCACCGAAGACGGCGGCAGCATCCTCTTCGTCGGCACCAAGAAGCAGGCGGCGGACACCATCCGCGAAGAAGCGGAGCGCTGCGGCATGTACTATGTCAACGTGCGCTGGCTCGGCGGCATGCTCACCAACTACAAGACCATCCGTTCTTCCATCGAACGGCTCCGCAACCTCGAGAAGATGCAGGAAGACGGCACCTTTGACATGCTTCCCAAGAAGGAAGTCGCCGCCCTCCAGAAGGAAATCTTCAACCTCGAGAGAAACCTCGGCGGCATCAAGACCATGAAGGGCCTGCCCTCCGCCGTGTACATTGTCGACCCGCGCAAGGAACACAACGCCGTCCTCGAGTGCAAGAAGCTCGGCATTCCGGTCGTGGCCATCGTGGATACCAACTGCGACCCCGACGACGCCGACTACATCATCCCCGGCAACGACGACGCGATCCGCGGCATCCGCCTCATCACCTCCATCATCGCCGACGCCGTTCTCGAAGGCAAGCAGGGCGAACAGCTGAACGCCGCCGAGCCCGAGATCACCGCCGCCGAGGAAGCGCAGGACGAGGAAGACGCGAAGAACGCGAAATAATCGAACGAGACTATCAAGAGACAGGAGTAAATAAAAATGGCAGCAATCACAGCAAAAATGGTGAACGAGCTCCGCACCAAGACCGGCGCGGGCATGATGGACTGCAAGAAGGCGCTCGTGGAGACCGAGGGCAACTTCGACGAGGCGATCAAGGTCCTTCGCGAGAAGGGTCTCTCCAAGGCCGACAAGAAGGCCGGCAGAATCGCGGCGGAAGGCGTTGTGGACATCCTCTCCGAGGGCGGCGTGACCGCGATGATCGAAGTCAACGCGGAAACCGACTTCGTTGCGAAGAACGCCACGTTCAAGGAATTCGTGCGCAACATCCTCAAGGTCATCGTCGCCAACCGTCCGGCTGACGTCGAGGCGCTGAAAGCTCTCCGGTACGACGAAACCTTCGAAACGGTCGAAGCGAAGCTGAAGGATATGATCTTCACGATCGGCGAGAACATGAACATCCGCCGCTTCGTGATCGTCGACGGCATCACCTCCACCTATATCCACGGCGGCGGCATCGCGGGCGTCATCGTGAAGTTCGACACCGACGCCGAAACCGCCGGCAAGCCGGAATTCGCGGAATATGCGAAGAACATCTGCCTCCAGATCGCGGCCGGCACGCCTCCGACCTACGTCAACAAGGAAGACGTTCCGGAAGACGTCCTCAAGGAAGAGAAGGAAATCCTCGTCGCCCAGCTCAAGAACGACGAAAAGAACGCGAACAAGCCCGACGCCATCCTTCACAAGATCGTCGAGGGCCGTATCGGCACGTTCTATGAGAGAGCCTGTCTGAACGAGCAGAAGTACGTCAAGGAAGACAGCATCACCGTCGGTCAGTACACGAAGCAGGTCGAGAAGGAACTCGGCGCGGCCATCAAGGTCGACAGCTTCGTCCTCTACGAAAAGGGCGAGGGTCTCGAAAAGCGCGAAGACAATTTCGCGGAAGAGATCGCGCAGCTCACCGGCAAGGCGCAGTAAATCAAACAGGGAAGAGCCTCGGATCCCGGGGCTCTTTTTCTCGTGGATGCGAAAAATTTGCAAATGAATTTACGGATTGTCTATTGACCTGACGGGGGAAATGGGGTACAATAGGGAAAACACGGACAGGTGGGAGGACACCATCGATGCAGAACGAAGATAAGCGATTCGGACGGGTGCTTCTGAAGCTCTCCGGCGAGGCCATCGCCAATAAGGAGACCGGGGAGATCTTCGACGCCGCCATGGTCGCGAAAATCGCCGATATCATCCGGCAGCTCGTCGCCGAAGGCACCGAGGTCGGCGTCGTCATCGGCGCGGGCAATATCTGGCGCGGCGCGTACGGAAAAGGCGTGCGGCGCGCGAGAGCGGACCAGATGGGCATGCTCGGCACGATGATCAACTGCCTCCGCCTCGAGGACGCCGTGGAGAAGGCGGGCGTTCCCGTCACGGTCATGTCCCCCGTCGCGATGAACGCCTTCGCCGAGCCATATAACTTCCGCGCCGCCTGCGAGTATCTCGCCGCCGGAAAGGTCGTCATCTTCGGCGCGGGCCTCGGCATCCCATACGTCTCCACCGACACGGCGGTCGTCGTGCGCGGCGCGGAGATCGCAGCCGACGTCATCCTCATGGCCAAGAACGTCGACGGCGTCTACACCGCGGACCCGAAGAAGGATCCGACTGCCCGCCGCTATCGGAAGATCAGCTACCGCCAGTGCGTCGACGACGACCTGCACGCCATCGACGAAGCCGCCGCCCTCCTCGCGCACGATCAGGGGATCGATTCCTGCGCCTTCTCCCTCGCCGACCCCGAGAACATCCTCCGGGCCGCGCGCGGAGAAGAGGTCGGGACGCTCCTAACCGCCGCCGACTGCGAGGCCGAGCTCTACCCCGAAGCCTGAACGCACAGAAAAAACTCGAAGGAAATAAAGGAGGCTGACTATGAAACTCGACACCAAAGACTATGAGAACAAAATGAAGAAGACCATCGAGGTCTATAAGGAAGCGCTCTCCGTCATCCGCGCGGGCCGGGCGAACTCCGCCGTCATTTCCAGAGTGACATTCGAATACTACGGTGCGCCCACCGAAATCACCTCCATGGCCGACGTCAAGGTCACCGACCCGAAAACGCTGGTCATTACCCCGTACGACGCGTCCACGCTGAAGGCCATCGAAAAGGCCCTCCTCGC
>JAFYBI010000451.1 GCA_017540285.1 Clostridia bacterium
GCGACCATCATGATCGAGGGCGAAAACGCCTACGGCTACCTGAAGAGCGAAAACGGCGTCCACCGCCTCGTGCGCGTCTCCCCGTTCGACGCCTCCGGCCGCCGCCACACCTCGTTCGCGTCTGTCGAGGTCATGCCGGAATTCACGGACGACGGCTCCATCGAAATCAACGAGGGCGACCTCGAAATCACGACGCACAAGTCCTCCGGCGCGGGCGGTCAGCACATCAACAAGACCGAATCCGCAGTCCGCATCGTCCACATCCCGACGGGGATCGTCGTGGGATGCCAGACCGAGCGCAGCCAGCTCCAGAACAAGGAGACCGCGCTCAAGATGCTGAAATCCAAGCTCATGGAGATCAAGCTCCGCGAAAAGCTCGACAAGATCGAAGACATCAAGGGCGTCAAGATGAACATCGAATGGGGCGCGCAGATCCGCTCCTACGCCTTCATGCCCTACACCCTCGCGAAGGACACGCGCACCGGCTACGAAGACGGCAACATCCAGGCAGTCATGGACGGCGAAATCGACGGGTTCATCAACGCGTACCTGAAGATGAACGCCGCGCAGGCTTAAGATGCGCCGGGAAAGCGACCGGATCGCCGCAGGGACCCTCTTCGAGGGGATGACCTCCGTGCGCGCGGTCCTCGAAGCGATGGAATCGGGGCTCTCCGACCGGCGGATCCTGCGGCTATACGTTGACGAGGAACGGCGCCGGAAGCGCGCGAAGGAGCTCGGCTGGCTCGCGCATGAAGCGGAGCGGTTCGGCTTCCCGATCGAATTCGTCTCCCCGGAGGCGCTCGACGGCATGACCACGGGCTCGACTCACGGCGGCGTCGCGGCAGAATGCTCGGAGCGGACCATTCCCCCGCTGGACAGCTGCGATCCGCCGTCCGACGGCTTCGCCGTGATGCTCGAAGGGATCGAAGACCCCTACAACTTCGGCTATGCGCTCCGTTCCCTCTTTGCCTGCGGCGCGGACACGGTCGTCCTCTCCCCGCGCAACTGGATGAGCGCGGCCGGCGCGGTCTGCCGGTCCTCTGCCGGCGCGTCGGAACGGCTGCCGCTCTGCGTTTCGGATCCGGCGGAATCGGTGCGGTTCTTCAGGGCGCACGGATATCGCGTGCTCGCGGCGGGGATCCGGGATTCGGTCTCCTCGTTCGACTGCGACATGCGGCGGCCGGTGTTTCTGATCGTCGGCGGCGAAAAGCGCGGCATCTCCGCATCCGTCCTCGCCGAAGCGGACGAGATCGTGCGGATCGACTACGGACGCGCGTTCGGCGGTTCCCTGTCGGCGGCATCCGCGGCGGCGATGCTTGGCTACGAGGTCCTGCGGCAGAACCGGGAAAAGAAGTAAGAAAGCGAAATGCGGCAGAAATCGGTCCCGGCCGATTTCTGTTGTTTCAGAGTGAAACTGGAGGTACCCATGGAACAGAACGACGTAATGCAGGAAATGCTGAAAACGCAGAAAAAAACGCTCTTTCACGCGCGGCTGCGGACGCTTCTCGCGATCCTGTGCGCCGCGGTGCTCATCTTCGGAACGCTCATGATCCTGCGCTCCCTGCGGACGGTCCCGGCGGAGCTCTCGGACGTGCTCGGCGAGACGAAGCAGACGATGATCTCGGCGCGGGAAGCGCTCGAACGCTCGAAAGAGGTGGACATCGACGCGGTGAACGACGCGCTGACAAAGCTCGGCACGGAGCTCGACCGGGAAAACGGCGGCGGTCTGGCCGGCGCGCTCGACAACATTTCCCGGCTCGATCCGGACGCCATCAACAATCTTCTCGTGCGCATCGACGACGTCATGGTCGTCATGGACCGTCTGAGCGCGGTCCTCGAACGGATCGGAGGCCTCTTCGGTCACTGATGCGGAGACATTCGCCCCGAACGAACAGCTGTCGGATGACCCGGCGGCTGTTTTTTTGATTTTTTCGGAATTTTCCTGAGAAATTTCGCAAAACCTCTTGACATGTTCCGTCTAATGTGATAGAGTATAGATGCTCTAATGCATTAGTAAATACATCGAAAGGGTGGTACTGTCCGATGGAAACACCGAAAGTCTTTGAAAGTGAATATCGCTTCTGCCTGATCCTCTGGGAAAACGAGCCCATCCGCAGCGGAGAGCTCGTGAAGCTCTGCCGGGAACGGCTCGGCTGGATGCCGACCACGACCTACACCGTCATCAAACGGCTGTCCGAGCGCGGCGTCCTCATCAACGAAAACTCCGTCGTCCGCTCCCTCGTCTCGAAGGAAGAAGTGCAGGCGTCGGAGCTCGACGAACTGGTCGAGAAAACCTTCGAAGGCAGTCTCCCGGCCTTCATCGCGGCCTTCACGAAGAGAAAGGATCTCTCCGAGGCCGACATCGACGAAGTGCAGGAGATGATCGACCGCTACCGGAAGGAGGCCAAGCGTGACTGACGTCTTCCTGCGCGTGCTCAACATGAGCGTCTCCGCGGGGATCCTGGCGCTCGTCGTGCTTCTGGCGCGCGCTCTTCTCATGAAGAAAGCGCCGAAGAGGCTGTTCCCCATCCTGTGGGGACTGGTCGGGATCCGGCTCGTGCTGCCCTTCACGTTCCAGAGCGTGCTGAGCCTGCTCCCGTCCGCCGAGGTTGTCCCGCCGGAGATCCTTCTGAGCGATGCGCCGGCCCTGACCACCGGGATCACGGTGATCGACGTTTCCTCGGAGGCCGTCATGGCTCCCCTCGCGCCGACGCCGGAAAACAGCGCGAATCCGCTCCAGATCTGGGGTGCGGCCGCGGCGGCGGTGTGGATCCTCGGGATCGCGGTCATGCTTCTCTATGCCGCCGTCAGCACGGGCATGCTCCGGCGCCGGATGCGGGAAGCCGTTCTTCTCGACGGAAACGTCTTTCTCACCGACCGGACGGATTCCCCGTTCGTGCTCGGGATCGTCCGCCCCCGCATCTATATCCCCTTCACCCTGCGTGACCGGGATCTTCCCTTCGTCCTCGCGCACGAGCGGGCGCACATCGCGCGGCGGGATCACTGGATCAAGCCCGCGGCGTTCCTGCTCCTCTCCGTCTACTGGTTCAACCCGATCCTGTGGATCGCTTTCATCCTCCTCTGCCGCGACGTGGAACTGGCCTGCGATGAGCGCGTCGTGAAGGGCTACACGCCCGGCGAGCGCGCGGATTACTCCGAAGCGCTCCTCGCGTGCAGCGTGACGCGGCGGCACATCGCGGCCTGTCCCGTCGCCTTCGGAGAGGTCGGCGTGAAGACGCGCATCCGGACCGTTCTGAATTACCGCCGTCCTGCTTTCTGGATGACCGTATTCTCGGTCCTCGTCGTCGCCGTCCTCGCGGTGTGCTTCCTGACCGATCCCGTGAGCGCGGCGATCAAGAATCCGGCGGTCGGGGAATACGAAGCCGGCGCGGAAGGCATCGTCGGCGCGGTCGACAAGGCGGCGTTCGAGGAGATCTCCCCGGACTTCGCGATCGGCGCGGACCGGTACGGCGTCGCGGTCTTCCAAAACCCACGCCGCGCATGGGAGACCTTCCTGGAACTATACGCCGCCGAGCTCGACGAGCTTGCCGAGATCCACGGTCTGAAACCGCTCGCGGCCAAGAACCGGGACATGTATCTCGTCCTCGCCGCCCAGACCGAAGGCCAGGATGAGGAGACGACCGAACGGTACCGCTTTGTCTCGAAGTTTCTTGACATTTACGAAAACAGCTTCGA
>JAFYBI010000452.1 GCA_017540285.1 Clostridia bacterium
AACCCGTGGGACACCCTGGAGCTCGCGCATTACACCGTCCGCGCTTACCCGGCGAATCACCGGACGGCGGAGAATCCGATGCATTTCGTCGTCGAATCGAAGGACGACGGGCGGCGGTTCTTCTACGGCTGCGACGGGGCGTGGCTCTTCTACGACACGTACCGCGCGCTCATCGGCCTCGAACATCTCGACTGCATGATCTTCGACTGCACGATCGGGGACGTGCGGGGGGACTACCGCATCTTCGAGCACAACAACGTCGCGATGGTGTCGGAGATGAAGGACACATTCCAGAAGCTCTGCCCCCGCTTCGTCGTCAGCCATCTCGCCCGGACGCTCCACCCGCCGCATGAGGAGGCCGCAAAGGTCCTCGCCGCGCACGGGATCGAGACGGCGTACGACAATTGGATCACGGAAATATAACGCAAAAGGGACTGCGAAAGTCCCTTTTTTGTCGGTTATCGTCTCTCCGCGAGCCAGATCGACACGCGGGACTGGATCTTTTCGGCGCAGTCCTCGGCCGAGCCGTGACCCGCGAGGAAGGCGGAGAGCTCCTCCTCCACGATGGCCGTGACTTCGGCGGGAATGCGTTTTGAAAGCGGAACGCCCGCCGACGCGAGGGAATCGAGGATGTGCTCCGCGTCCGCTTCGGTGAAATCGACGATATAACCGGGCTCCCGGAGATTGGCGTAGGTCGTCGGTGGATCGGGCTTCGGCGTTGTGATATGCATATTGCCGCTGAAATACTGGATGATCTCCTGATCGTACAGCTGTGCCAGGCCGTCCCGAAACCGGTCTTTCAGGATGGGAAAAACGTCCCTTCCGTAATAGGACTCCCGCTCCTCGAGGACCGCCGTGCGGACGAATTCCCACGCGAGCGCCGGCGCCGTACAGGTTGATGTGATCGCATAGACCGTCTGCGCGCTCACCTCCGTCCCGGCGCCGGGATACCCGATCATGACCCAGTCCTTCCTGTCGAACGCCGTTTCGAGATACGGAAGCGCCATATAGAACGCCGCCCCGGATGATGCCAGCGCGACCTTTCCGTTCATCATGTAATCGTATCTCTCCGGTCCGGAAGCCGCGTAAACGGGCGAACGCTTCCTCAGTTCCGCCTCGTCCTTTGGCAGCGACGCGGTGAATCTGAGCCAGCGGATGAATTCCGGGCTGTCGAAGGAACAGATCCCCTCCTCTCTGTCGAAGAACGCGCCGAGGCCGTAGTTCCCGAGCAGCACGCGGATCGCGCCGCTCTGGAGGAGGCCGTCCGTCAACTCCACCCCCTCCGGGAGGTTTTCCGCGAAGTCGAGGAATTCCGCGAGCGTCCAGCTTGTCTTTCCGCCGAGGCCGCACGCTTCGAGCACGTCGGGATGGACGAGGAGCGTATCGAACAGGAAGTAATTCGAGAGGCACCAGAGCGCGCCGCGGTCCTCAAACGCGGTGAGAACGCAGTCGAGGATGTCCCCGCGGTTCAAATCCGGATCCGCGTCGAGGAAGGGGTAGAGGTCGGTATAACGGCGCTTGTCGAGGATCATGTCGATCGACGCATCCTCGCCGGGACGGCCGACGACGATGTCCGGGAAAGAGATCCCAGCCGCCATGTCGAGGGCCAGCCGCTCCGAGCCCGCCGTACTGTTTTCGGAGGTGGCATAGACGCTGTAATCGAGCAGGAGGATGCGCGCGTCCGTGTGGGTTTTGTTGAATGACGCGATGGCGTTCTGTACCACCTCGTCCCAGAGCGGCCGGGAGATCGCGACGGTCAGCACGGTGACGTCCGCGAGATTCACGCTCCCCGCCGGGCGGTAGACGAACGGATGCCCGTCTTCGATAAAGAGAAGCCCGTCCTCGCCCGCGGGACCGACGAGGGATACCTTGTCCGCGTTCAGGGAGGAGTTGACATAATCGAGCAGGCATTCGGAGACGATCTCACTTTTTTCATCATATGTGACTCCATACACGCCGCCCGATGCCGCGTAAAGATAGACGTAGGGAGAATCAATGGACGCCGGGAAGCAGACCGCGTGACGCTGCGGAGGCAGGGGGATCTCCTCCGTGCGCTGACCGGTCGCCTTGTCGATCCCGGCGAGGATGGAACCGGAAGGATTCTCCGTGAGGAAGAAGACCGCGCCGTCCGCACGCATGAGCAGCTCCCCTCCGTGATCGATGCGCATGGAGAAGATGCGGGAGAAGTCCGGACGGATGGCGACGATCTCGTGCATATAGGTGCTGAGCCAGACATCGCCGTCCGGATCCACGAGAAAACCGAGGAAGAACGAGTCCCCGGCATCAAAGAGCGAAGAGAGCGCCGCTTCTTCTTCCGCGCCGGTCTCCGTATCGCGCCGGACAAGATATTGTCTGCTCTCCGCCGTCCCGGGATTGAGGTTTTTCACGTACCACAGCGAGTCCCCGGCGCGGATCACGTTCGTCAGGGTCACGCGGGTGTCCGCATCTTCGGCGCTGATAAACGGTTCGAGCTGATATGCCTTCTCCGTGAGGGTGCAGAGCGCGTATTCCCTGCCGCCGTTCTCCGCGCTGCCATATGCCTCCGCAAAGATCGTCGCGGTCTCCGGATCGTAGGCAAGAGGCTCGCTCACCGCCCAGCCCTCCGGCAATCCGTATTCCGTCCCGGTCCAGACGTGTTCCAGAACGCCCTCTGCCGTACTGTTTCCTGCGGCCGTGCCGGTTTTGGGTTTCGCGCCGGTATCCGGCTTCTTCCCGTGACATCCCGCCGCGCCGAACAGGATCACCGCGGCAAGGAGCGCCGCCGCCCATCGCTTCTGCATAGAAGATTCTCCCATTTTGATTTACTGGTTTTCACACCTTAAACCTTTCGGGTTTAATTATACTCGACTTCCGCGCGGCTGTCAAGAGGGTTTTGCGAAAAAAAGAAAATCCGCCGGTAAGACGGATTTTCAGAATCTCGTATGCGGTTTACTTGCTGCTCTTGGCGTTTTCCTTTCCCTCCGGCTGCTTGAGCTCGAAGGGCTGGAGGAGGCGCTTGTTGTTGAGACCGAGGAGATAGGCCGCCCAGGCCACGAACAGGGCCGGGAAAATGTCGAGCAGGTGGATGATCGGGTTGATCGGCGAATAGGTCGCGACGATCCCGGCGTACATCCCCTCCCAGAGAAGCGCGAGCGCGCGGCCCACGACGTTGACGCTCACCGCCCATGCCTCGGTATCCTTGAAGGGCTGGCTGACGATGATGAGCGCCGCGATGATGAAGTTCGGGATGTTCGCGAGGACGGCGATCCACAGGCCCGTGAGCGGCTTGCGGACCGCGCGTCCGGCATCTGCGCGGATACGGTCCTGTCCGCCGTGTTCCCAGAGGACGTTGTAGATCAGGTAGAGATAGAACAGCGTCGCGAAGCAGCTGGCGAACAGCCTCAGCCAGATCCGCTGACTCTGCGCCGCGGATGCCGCCATCACGAGCATGATGCCGAAAAAGGTCGCTCCGAACTGATTGATGAGCATTTTTCCGACATATTTTCCGTTTTCGCTCCAGAATTCCTTCATAAACGCTCCCTGAAAAAATGAAATACCGGGGGACCGGGTTCGCTTGCCTGCCCGGATGTCGCCGGTATGGTTCTGCTTCGTGCTTATTGTACCGTTTTTTAGCGGATAATACAAGTCTGCCCGGTGAAAATTTACAGAAAATCCACTAAAAACATAAAGATTGTTGTATAATAAAGGAGACCGAAACGGAGGTGTTCCCCAATGACCGATATGGAATTCCGCGCGCAGTTTCCTCCCCTCGTCCGGGACTTCGCGCGCTACAAGGACGTGGTGCAGGGATGCTCTCCGAAAACCGTGACGGAATATCTCTTCGACCTGCGGACTTTCTGCCGGTGGCTCGTCGCCTCGCGCGGCGGTCTGCCGACGGCGGGAGAGGCCTTTGACGCCATCGACATCCGGCCGCTCGACAACGCCTTCTTCGCCTCGGTCTCGACCGGCGAGGTGTACGACTTTCTCTCCTTCGTGAAGGACGGGCGGGACAACGAAAACCGCGCGATGGCGCGCAAGCTGTCCGCGATCAAACAGTTTTACAAGTACTGCACGACGCGGATGCACCTCTTCGAGAACAACCCCGCCGGCGATATCGAAACGCCGAAGCTGAAGAAATCCCTGCCGAAATACCTGAGCGTCGAGGAATGCATGGAGCTGCTCGGCGCGGTGACGGCGGACGCGGACTCGAAGACCCGGGAGCGGGATTACTGCATTCTGACGCTCTTCCTCAACTGCGGGATCCGGCTCTCGGAGCTTGCGGGAATCAGCCTTCCCGACCTCGACAAGGAGCTGCGCTCGATGCGCGTGATCGGCAAGGGCTCGAAGGAGCGGATCGTCTACCTCAACGACGCCTGCCGCGCCGCGATCGCCGCGTATCTGCCGATCCGGCGGGAAACGCCCGCGAAGCAAAAGGGCGAGAGCGCGCTCTTCCTCTCCGGGCAGGGACGCCGGATCTCCGTCAAGACCGTGCAGTGGATGGTGAAAAAATACCTCGGCGAGGCCGGGCTCGAATACAAGAATTACTCGACGCATAAGCTCCGCCACACCGCCGCGACCCTCATGTATCAGTCGGGCGAGGTGGACATCCGCGTTCTCAAGGACATCCTCGGGCATGAGCAGCTCAACACGACGCAGATCTACACGCACGTGTCGAACGAGCACATGGAGGAGGCCATGGCCGCGAATCCGCTCGCCGAAGTGATGCCGCCGAAGCGGACGAAGATGAAGGCGAAGGGATCGGAGAACGAAGAAGAATGAATCCCCGGACAGGAAAGGAGAATGAGCATGGAAGGGTTTGACGCCGGACGGATCGGGCGGCTGCGTGCGGACGCGCTGAAGCCGGTCGTGAATTACGACGAGTTTTACGGCTTTTTCAACGCCGCGTATCTCGAGGACGCCGGCAATCCGAGCTTCAAGCGGCGCATCGCCGGTGCCGTGAAAGCCGCGTACGCCGCGTGGACCGTCGACATCGCGCCGGACGAACTCATCGTCGGGCGTCCCGCGTCCCGGACATACACCGACGAGGAGCGGGAGCGCTTCCGCCGGGCGAACGAAGCCGCGCGCTACTCGCATCCGTCCATCGGTCAGGATTCGCACATGGCGATCGACTACCGGAGGCTCCTCTCCCTCGGCACGTCGGGCATCGCGGCCCTGATCGACGAATACCGCGCCGCGCTCGATCCCGACGATCCGGAATCGGTGAAGAAGGAGGACTTCTATCTCGCGGCGAAGACCTGCCTCGAAGGGGTGGAAATCCTCGCGGAGCGGTACGCGGACCGTGCCGAAGCGCTCGCCGCGGAATCCGACGGAACCGGGGACGCACGCCGGGCAGCGGAATACCGCGAGATCGCCGCCGTCTGCCGCCGGGTGCCGAAAATGCCCGCGCGCACGTTCCGTGAAGCCGTGCAGTCCGCGGCGTTCGTGACCTATGCGATCTCCGTCAAGCCGCTCAGACCGTCGATGCTGCAATTCCAGCTCGGACGCCCGGACCGCTGGCTGCTGCCGTACTACGAGGCGGACAGGGCGGCGGGCATCCTCACGGACGACGAAGCGCAGACTTTGATCGACTGCCTCTGCATCCAGATCAACCGGCGCGTGCCGAACGGCCTCTCCTGCGGGCTCATGGTCGGGGGACGGCTCCCGGACGGGACGGTCGTCTCGAATCCCCTCACGCGGATGTTCCTCCGTGCCATCGACGACGTGCGCCTCGTCTATCCCTCGGTGGGATTCTGCTGCACGCCCGATACGCCGGAAGAGGATCTGCACCTCGCGCTCGAAATCCTGTCCCGCGGGCGGTCCCATCCCGCGATCTTCAACGACGACGTCATTCAGAAAGGCCTCAGATACTACGGCCTCACGGAGGAAGAGGCGTCGGAATACATCCACTCCACCTGCGTCGAGATCACGCCCGTCGCCTGCTCGAACGTCTGGGTCGCGTCCCCGTACATGAACATGCCCGCCGAGCTCTGTTCGATCCTCCCGGACGACGGCGAATGCCCCGCGTTCGAGGACCTGATGCGGAAATACAAGGCGCATCTCTCCCGACGCATCGCGGAGAACTGCCGCCGGGAGACCTTCGGACGCTGGGAGCGGGCAAAGTACTGCGCCGATCCCCTGCTCTCCTGCTTCGTGCACGACTGCCTCGAAACGGGGTGTGACATCGAGGAGGGCGGCGCGCGGTTCAACTGGATCACGCCGTCGTTCGTCGGGGTCTCGAACCTCGCGGACGCGCTCTACGCCATCCGCACGCTCGTCTATGAGCGGCACGCCGTCACCTTTACCCGGTGGAAGGCGGCCCTCGCCTCGGATTACCGGGACGATCCCGGTCTGCTCGCGATGATCCGCGCCCTGCCGAAATACGGCTGCGACTGCCGCGACCCGGGATCC
>JAFYBI010000453.1 GCA_017540285.1 Clostridia bacterium
CCCCGTGCACACCGGCGCCGGGGCCGATGTCGACGATGTAGTCCGTGGAGCGCATCGTTTCCTCGTCGTGCTCCACGACGAGGACAGAGTTGCCGAGATCGCGCAGTCCCTTCAGTGTTGAGATCAGGCGGCCGTTGTCACGCTGGTGGAGCCCGATGGACGGCTCGTCGAGAACGTACATGACGCCGGTAAGGGACGAACCGACCTGCGTCGCCAGCCGGATCCGCTGCGCCTCACCGCCGGAAAGCGTTCCGGCACGGCGCGAGAGCGTCAGGTATTCCAACCCAACGTTGAGCAGGAAGCGCAGGCGCGAGCGCAATTCCTTCATGATCTCCCGCGCGATGACCGCCTCCTCCGCGTCGAGCGGGAGATTTTCGAGGAAGTCCAGCGCCTTGGCGATGGAGAGATCGCACAGCGAGGTGATGTCCAGCCCGCCGACGGTGACGGAAAGGGCGGCGGGATTCAGCCGCTTGCCGCGGCATTCCGGACAGTCGGTCTCCTCCATGAACTGTTCGTAGTACCCGGCTTCCTCGCCGTTCATGTTGACGCGGTTGTCTATGATCGGGATCACGCCCTCCCAGGTGACGAAGGATCGTCTGCCCGTGCCGCCGAAATAGCGGACTACGTCGTAGGTCTCCGAACCGGTGCCGTAGAGCAGCGCCTTCATGGCGCCGGCGGAGAAATCCTTCAGGGGCATCTGCATCGTGAAGCCGTGCTTCTTTCCGACCGCCGCAAGGAGCGGTCCGGTCCAGGAATCGGGTCCGAGGGACTTGAAACCGTTCACCTGCACGCCGCCGTCTTCGAGGGAAAGCCGCTTGTCAGGCAGGATCTTCGCGGGCGAAACGGTGCGCATGACGCCGATGCCGAGGCAGTGCGGACACGCGCCGAAAGGATTGTTGAAGGAGAACAGGCGCGGTTCCTTCTCGCCGAAGCTCGTCCCGTGCTCGGGGCAGGCGTACAGGGTGGAATAATCCGTGACCTTCCCCTCTCCTTCCCGCGGGACGGTGCGGATGCGGACGATCCCGTCGCTCTCGCGGAGAGCGGTCTCAACGGAATCGGAAAGGCGCGGACGGATATCCGGGCGAAGCACGAGACGGTCGATCACAAGGTCGATATCGTGCTTCTTGTTCTTGTCGAGGTCCATCTCGTCCGTGATCTCACAGATCACGCCGTCGACGGAAGCGCGGACGAAACCGTTCTTCAGCGCGTCCGCGAAGACCTTTTCATGCCGTCCCTTCTTCCCTCTCACGACGGGTGCCAGGACGAGGAACCGCTCGCCCTCCGGCATCGTGAGGATCGCGTCGAGCACCTGATCGACGGAACGCTGGCGTATCTCACGGCCGCAGACGGGGCAGTGCGGGACGCCGATCCGGGCGTATAGCAGGCGGAGATAATCGTAGATCTCGGTCACCGTGCCGACGGTGGAGCGGGGATTCTTGCTCGTCGTCTTCTGGTCGATGGCGATGGCGGGCGAAAGCCCTTCGACGGAATCCACGTCGGGCTTGTCGAGCTGACCGAGGAACATCCGCGCGTAGGACGAAAGCGAC
>JAFYBI010000454.1 GCA_017540285.1 Clostridia bacterium
GGTATGGAAGAGCAGAACTGCGTGATGATTCATCCGAAGAACGGGGAGGACGGTCTAATCCGTATGACAGCATACACATCCGTCATACCGGACGAATTTCCGTGCAGATATGAACGGAATTTCGGAAGCAACGGTTACCACGCATTCTACTGCGCTGTGCCGAAATCATTCGGTATGCCGAAGATCATCCAGGGAAACGGAGTTGTCATTCCGGAAAAAGGCGGATATAACTTCGCTTATATCGGCCGGTTCGCTGCCTGTGACGAGATTGTCGTCCTCAGCTTTGAACTTGATTGATTCCCGCCGCATCGGCTCACACCCGGTGCGGCTTTAATATTGCCCGCGGATTCAGAACCTCACCGTCCGCACGTCGAACGGCTCCGGGTATGCGGCGGCGCAGAAAAGGTCCGGGAAGTCCGGAAGGCTGAAATCCGTGAGGATCAGCGTCTCCCCGAAGACCTCGCAGATGTCCCGCGTCGCGTCGAACAGGGCGAACGAACCGTCGATCCCGCGCCCGGTCTGCTTGACCGCGGCTTCCTTCCGGCACCAGAGCCGCACGAACATCGCCGCCGGATCGTCCGCGCGCTCCCAGACCTCCCGCTCCGCCGGGTGATAGAACCGCCGCGCGATCCCCGCCATCCGGCGCACGGCCACGAGTTCCTGAATGTCGAGCCCGACGTCCGTTTCCCGGGAGAGAGCGGCCGCCCAGATCCCGCCCGAGTGCGACACCGACGCGCGGATCTCCGGATGCACGGCAAAGACGGGCCGTTTCCCGGGCTCCCGCACGGTGGCGAACGCCGCGGCATCGAGCCCCGTGAAGCGCGCGGCGGCCTCCCGGAGCAGCAGATCGGACGCGCGTCCCGCCTGCACTGTGTAGTAAACCGTGATCTCCGTCATAACGCCGCCTCCGGAATGAGATCGAGCACGAGGATCTCCGTCGGGTTGAAGAAGCGCGGGATGAGCGGCATCGAATTGGTCATGCCGCGGCTCACGGCGAGCGTTTCCGCAGCCTCGGAACGGTAGAGCCCGCTCGTGTACCGCGGGAACAGCCCCTGACCCGGCGCATAGACCCCGCGGCCGAAAATCCGCCACTGCCCGCCGTGCGCGTGACCGGAAACCGTCAGCTCGATCCTGCGGCCATGTACGAGCGGTTCCCAGTATTCCGGGTGATGGCAGAGCAGGATGTGAAAACCCGGCATACGTGCGAAATCGTCGAGAAACGTCCCGCAGTCCGGCAGATCCGCCGCGCGCAGCTTGTGCCGGCCGACGGGGCCCGTTGAGGACAGCCCCCCGAGCGCGAGCGGACCGAGCTGCGCCGTTTCGTTCATCAGCGGCCTAACCCCCGCGTCTTCGAGGATGCGGCGGTTTTCCGGGGAAAGCCCCCGGTCGTGATTTCCGGACGAGAAGAAGACAGGCGCGATGTCGGCGGCTCCCGTGAGAAAGGTGAGCCCGTTCCGGTTGGAAGCGTCGCGGACGGATACCTCGTCGCTGTAATTGAAGAAATCTCCCGGGCAGAGGATCAGATCCGGCCGGACGGCTTCGAGGCGCGCGAGGGTCTTTTCCACGTGCATCGGGCGACAGGCGGAGTGAAAATCGGCGCAGACGGCGAGCCGGCGCTTTCCGGAAAGAGGGGCGGAGAGGGATAGGGTTCTGGTTTTCATCGAGTCATCCTGCGTTCCATGTGATATCCGCTTCCATTATAGCATATTCTTTCCGGATTCGCAAGAAAGAATTCCGCGAGGCACTTTACTTTATTAAATCGTTGGTGTATAATAAGGGCAGTCAAAGAATTCCACAGCGGGAGGTACCCATGCCGAACATCAGACACGATCCTCTGAGAGACTATCTCTTCGAGGCCATCCTCACCCTGGAGACCGTCGAGGACTGCTATCACTTCTTCGACGATCTCTGCACGATCAAGGAAATCAGCGAAATGGCGAAGCGGATATGCGTCGCCGGCATGCTCGAGGAAAACACCGTCTACTCCGAGATCACCGAAAAGACCGGGCTTTCCACCGCCATCATTAGCCGTAGCAACCTCTGTCTGAAATACGCGAGCGACGGCTATACCGAAGTCCTGCGCCGACTCGGTGAGCGCGGGATCGAGCGTCCCGAGATGACGGGGAAAGAGGGCCGCGGATGAAGGGCTATTCGATGCTCGCGCCGGTGTACGACCGCCTGAACGGGACCGTCGACTATTGCGCATGGGCGGATTTCCTCGAAGCCTGCTTCGCGAAATACGGAGCGGCAAAGCCCTCCGCCGTCCTCGACCTCGCCTGCGGAACGGGAGCGATGACGCTGGAGCTCGCCCGGCGCGGCTATGACATGATCGGCCTCGATCTCTCCGACGAGATGCTCGCGGAAGCGGACCGGAAGGCAAGGGCCGAGGGCCTCGGCGGCATCCTCTTCCTCTCCGGCGACATGACCGCCTTCGAGCTCTACGGCACGGTGCAGGCGGTCGTCTGCTGCCTCGACGGGATCAACCACCTCACCGTCCGCGAGGATCTCGACGCCTGCTTCGCCCTCGTGAAAAATTACCTCGAACCGGGCGGCCTCTTCTGCTTCGACCTCAACACGCCCTATAAATTCCGCACGGTTTATGCCGACCGCGACTACATCCTCGAGGACGACGGCGTGATGTGCTGTTGGCGCAGCCGCCTCTCGAAAAAGGGCGACACCGCCGACTTCTATCTGACCGTCTTCGAGGAGAAGGACGGCGTCTGGATGCGCGAGGACGGCGTCGAGCGGGAGCGGGCATGGGGCCTGCGCGCGATCGAAAACGCCCTCAGCCGCGCCGGCATGGAGCTTTTGAACGTCTCGTCGGACTGCGCGTTTACCGTGCCGGATGCTTCGGCGGAGCGCTGGTATCTGACGGCCCGCGTCCCGGAATCCGCCTCAAAGAACAGGAGAACGATATGAACCATTCCGCATGCGTCACCTATGAAGCCTTCGGCGCGGTCGGTGACGGACGGCATGACGACATGCCCGCCATCGCCGCAGCCCACGAGGAGGCCAACCGCCGCGGTCTTCCCGTCCGTGCCAAGGAAGGCGCCGTCTATTACATCGCCCCGAAGGCCGCCACCGCCGTGATCCGGACGGACACCGACTGGACCGGCGCGTCCTTCGTGATCGACGACCGCGATCTGGACAATATCCACGCGCCGATTTTCGATATCCCCCCGGCGGGCGAGGAGATCCCGTTCGCCCTTGAGACGCTCAGCGCCGGGCAGAGGCAAGTCCCCAATCCGAGCGGACGGGAGCTGTACGTCTTTGTGCGGAACGATCATCACCGCGATTTCATCCGTTACGGCGGGAATCAGGACAACGGTTCGCCGCGGAACGACAGCTTCCTCGTGAATCCGGACGGGAGCCTGCCCTCGCCCGTCACCTTTGATTTCGACGAGATCACGGCATGCACCGCGCGCACGCTCCCGGAAACGTCACTGACCGTCACCGGCGGCACCTTCACGACCATCGCCAACCGCCGCGAATCGAAATACGACTACCACAGCCGCAACATCAGCGTCCGCCGTTCGAAGACGGCACTCTCGGGCATCACCCACCTCGTGACGGACGAGCTCGACCACGGCGCACCGTACGGCGGGTTCCTCACGATTTCCGGCTGCGCGAAGGTCGACGTCACCGACTGCCTCCTCACCGGGCACCGCATCTACTGGACGATGGGCACGGGCGGCGTGATGGTCCCGATGGGATCGTACGACATCAACTGCAGCGGCGCGGCCGGGGTCACGTTCCGCCGCGTCACCCAGACGACCGACATCATGGACCGGAACTACTGGGGCCTGATCGGCACGAACCACTGCCGCGACCTCATGTTCGAGGACTGCGTCCTGTCCCGCTTCGACGCGCACACCGGCGTCACGAACTGCACGATCCGCCGCTGCCGCCTCGGCTGGCAATGCCTCAACGCGATCGGGTACGGCACCTTCGTGATCGAGGACACCGAGGCGTTCGGCTACGCGTTCGTGAACCTGCGCGACGACTACGGCTGCACCTGGCGCGGCGACTTCGTCATCCGGAACTGCGTCTGGCATCCTGCCGGCGAGGGACGGTCCGTCTTCCGCGCCCACAACCGCGGGACGCACGACTTCGGCTACGAATGCGCGCTGCCCGCCCGTGTCATGATCGACGGCCTGACCGTTCCGGAAACGGAAACGCTCTTCATCTTCAACGACTGGGGAGAAGAGAGCGGCGCGCCGTACCCCATGAGCCTGCCGCGGGAAGTCCGCGTGAAGGATATCCGCGGAGCGGGGACGGTCCGGCTCTGCGAGAACCCGGCCCTGCTCTCCGAAACGGTCTTCCGGACCGAATAAAAACGATCAGCTGCATGCTCCGGCGACGCCGGACTGAAAGGAGAATCCCGATGAAAACACCGTTCTTAGGCTGCGCCTACTACCCCGAGGACTGGGACGACAGCCAGCTTGCCTACGACATTTCGATGATGAAGAAAGCCGGGATCCGCTGCGCCCGGATCGGCGAATTTGCCTGGCGGAAGATGGAGCCGAAGCGCGGGCAGTACGAGTTCGGCTGGCTGCACCGCGTGGTCGACGCGCTCGGAGAAGCCGGGATCGCTGTCGTTCTCGGCACGCCCACCGCGACCCCGCCGATCTGGCTCGGCGACGCGTTCCCGGACGTCTTCATCCGTCACAAGGAAGGCACGCGTCAGCAGCACGGCGGGCGGCGTCACTGCTGCTCGAACAACCCGCACTACCTCGAGGCGTGCGATCAGATCGTCCACGCCATGGGGCGCGAGTTCGGCGCTGACCCGAACGTCATCGGCTGGCAGCTCGACAACGAGATCCTCGCGTGGGGAACGCACTGCACCTGCGAATACTGCATGAAGGCCTATCACGACCGCCTGAGGCGCGAATACGGCACGGTCGAGGCGCTCAATGCCCGCTGGAATCTCAACCTGTTCAGCCAGGCCTACGACCGCTTCGACGAGATCCCCGGCGACTGGGATGCCTGGCACAACCCGCACCTGAAATACGAATGGGCCGCCGCGCACTACAACGCCGACATCGCGTTCATGCACCGTCAGGCGGCGATCCTGCGGCTCTATACGAAGGCTCCCATCGGGACCGACATGATGCCGACCAACGCGATGGGCTACGAGGACATGTGCGGCGATCTCGACGTCGTGATGTTCAA
>JAFYBI010000455.1 GCA_017540285.1 Clostridia bacterium
TACCTCGTGGCTGTTTCCGGATGATTATTTGAAGAGCGCGTCGGTCCCGTCCCCCGCTCCGAGGGTAAAGACCTTCGAGACGCCCGGCTTCTGCATGGTCACGCCGTAGAGCGTGTCCGCGATGTCCATGGTCCCGCGGCGGTGCGAGATCATGATGATCTGCATCTTTTCGGAGACCTTCTTGATGTACCGTCCGACCCGGCCGACGTTCACCTCGTCGAGCGCGGCTTCGATCTCGTCGAAGATGCAGAACGGCGACGGATTGACGCGGATGAGGGCGAAGAGGAGCGCGATGGCGATGAAGGCCTGTTCGCCGCCGGAGAGGAGGTTGAGGTTCTTGATCGTCTTTCCGGGCGGCGCGGCGACGATCTCGATGCCCGATTCGAGCGGGTTGTCGGGATCGGCCAGCAGCACTTCGGCATGTCCGCCTCCGAAGAGCTCGCGGAAGACCTCGCCGAAATAGCGGTTGATCTTCTCAAACGCGTCGAGGAACATCTTCTTCATGTCCTCCCCGATGGTCGCGAGGATCCCTTCGAGATCGTCCTTCGAGGCGCGCAGGTCGTCGAGCTGGGTCTTGATGCGGTCGTAGCGCTGCTTGACTTCGTTGTATTCCTCGATCGCGCCGACATTGACGTTTCCGAGCGCGCGGATCTTGTTCTTGAGCTCCGACTGGGTCGCCTGGAATCTCGTCCGCTCGCCGTCTTCGATGACGTGGCAGTCATTTTCCCCGGCAAAGGCGACGGCCATGGCGTAGGTCAGTCCGTATTCGTCCCACATCCGCTCGCCGAGCTTTTTTTCGTCCTCTTTGAGAGATGCGAGCTTCGCCTCGTTTTTCGAGTGCGCGATGAAGGTGAGCTCCTTCTTCGACGTGTGCTCCTTCAGCGTCTGACGGAGCGCGTTCAGCTTTTCTTCGATCACGTCGCCGGTCTCGTCGATCTGCTTCTGACGTCCGCCGAGCGATTCGGCCATTTCCCGCAGTTCGTCGGCTTCGCGGCGGCGTTTTCCCGCCTGCTCCTCGAGCGAACGGATGCGCTCCCCGAGGGCGTCCGCGTTTGCCTGACGGCGGTCCCGCTCTTCTTCGGCGGCCCGGATGCGCCCGGCGGTCTCTTCGGCGGACTGCGCGGCGGCTTCCCGGTCCCGGGTGAGCTCGGCGAGGCGGATCCTGCACGCGTTCACCCGCTCGGTGACCCCGGCGATCTCCAGCTCCGCGGCCCCGCGTTCTGCGGCGATCTGGACGCGGCGGTCGGCGACGGTCCTGACCGCTTCGGCCTCCGCGTCGATGAGGGATTTCAGCCCGGCGAGATCGTCCGCGCTCCTGGCGTTCGATTCGTCGAGCGCCCGGCTGTCGTTCTGCATGTCCGCGACGAGGGACCTCAGCGTCTTCCGGCGTCCGTCCGCGTCGCTGTATGTCTTTTCCTCCGCGCCGATCAGGGCTTCGATCAGGCTGCGGCGTTCCTCTTCCCCGCGCGATCCCGAGGCGATCCGATCGATCCGCTCCTCGGATTCCGCGAGACGGCGATCGAGTTCGGCGATGGCTTCGGCGATGCCGTCGGCTTCCGTCCGGAGCGCCTCGATCTCGGCGCCGCGGGAGAGGATCCCGCTGTCCCGGCGCGTCTGACCGCCCGTCAGCGAGCCGCCGACATTGGTCTGCTGACCGTCCAGCGTGACGGCGCGCAGTCTCCATCCGGTGCTCTTCGCGGCGGCGATGGCGTTGTCGAGATTGTCGAACACGGCGACGCGCGCGAGCAGAGAGGACAGGATCGCGCGGTATTCGTCATCCGTCTTCACGAGCCCGTCGCCCCATCCGAGGAAGCCCGCCGCCCGTTCGGCACCCGCCTCGTCCCGGTTCCGCTGACCCGCGCGGATCGTCGTCATGGGATAGAAGGTGGCACGGCCCGCGCCGCCCTTTTTCAGGGATTCGATCGCGGCCTTCGCGGCGTATTCGTCTTCGGTGACGATGTTCTGGAGCGCGCCGCCGAGGGAGGTCTCGACGGCGACGATGTATTTCGGATCGACGGATACGAGGGTCGAGAGCGGTCCGCGGATCCCGGAGAGGCGGCCGGCGCGCGCTTCGTTCATGATATAGCGCACGCTGTTGCTGTATCCTTCGAAATGCTCCTGCATCCGGCTGAGCGCGGAGATCCTGCTCTCGCACGAATCGAGCGCGGCCTGACGTTCCCGGCGTTCGCGGTCAACTGCCGAAGCGG
Source organism: Clostridia bacterium (assembly GCA_017540285.1). Classification (GTDB taxonomy): domain Bacteria; phylum Bacillota; class Clostridia; order Oscillospirales; family CAG-272; genus UMGS1696. Next base: position 2,208 of record JAFYBI010000455.1, read on the forward strand.
CTTCCCGCTCCCCGGCGATCTTCTTCGCGACGTCCGCGATCGATTCGTCGATCTTTGCGGCCTCGGCGCGGTAGAGCGTGATCTGTTCTTCGGCATCCCGGCAGATCTTGTCGCAGGCGTCGGCGTCGTCCTCGTGCTTTTTGATCTCGGCGGCGATGCTCTCGCTCCGCTTCTTCTGGCTGCTGATGCTGTTTTCGAGCACGTTCAGCCGCACGCGCAGATCGGTCAGGCGTCCTTCCGCGGCCTGCTGCTTTTTCAGCAGGTCCTCGAGGAGCTCCGTCTTGTTTTTGACCGTTTCTCCGAGGCCGGCGGCCCGCTCGCTCTCGGCGGCGAACTGCTCTTCGGCCCCGGCATATTCCCGCTCGATCGCGCCGAGGGATTCCCGGATCCGGGCGAGCCGTTCTTCTTCCTGCGATCGCGTGCTCTCCGCCGCGTCGCGCAGTCCGGCTTCGGTCGCGAGCGCGTTTTCCGCGGCGCCGCGCTCCTTTGCGAGCACCTTCGCGTCGGATTCCGCGGCGTTCATCTTCTTCGTCGTGTCGGCGGTTTCCTCGTAATTGCGCCGCGAGGCTTCCTTGTTGTCGTGGGACTGGTCGGACAGCCGCTCGATCTGCGCGTCCGTCACCTTTACCGAGTCCTCCGCCATCTCGAGCTCATGCTTCGAGAGCTCCGTATCGGCCTCGCTCTTCCGGATCGCTCCCTTGAGCCGCTCCGCGTCGTAGAGCCAGAGGGAGACGTCGGTCTTTTCCTTCGCGTGATAGAGCTCGAGGTATCTGCGCGCCTTCTCGCTTTCCCGCTCGAGGGGGCCGATCCTCACCGCAAGCTCCTGTTCGATGTCCGCGACGCGGTCCATATTCGCCTCGGTCTCGGCGAGCTTCTTTTCGGATTCGCTCTTTTTATAACGGAAACGGGAAATGCCGGCGCTCTCCTCGAAGATGCCGCGCCGGTCCTCGCTTTTTTTCGAAATGATCTCCGCGATGCGCCCCTGCCCGATGATCGAATAGCCCTCGCGGCCGACGCCGGTGTCGAGGAAAAGCTGGGCAATGTCTTTGAGGCGGCATTTCTTGCGGTTGATGAAGTATTCGCTGTCCCCGCTGCGGTAGTACCGGCGGGTGACGGTGACCTCTTCGTATGGGGAGAGGAGCGTCCGGGGCTCTTCGCTGTCGTCGAAGGTCACGGACACCTCCGCGAAGCTCATGGCTTTCACGTCGTCCGCGCCCGCGAAAATGACGTCCTCCATCTTGCTCCCGCGGATGTTCTTCGAGGACAGCTCGCCGAGCACCCAGCGCATCGCGTCGGTGATGTTCGATTTGCCGCTCCCGTTCGGGCCGACGATGACCGTCGTACCGCCCGAAAACTTCAGGACCGTGCGGTCGGGAAAGGACTTGAAGCCGTGCAGCTCCAGCGATTTCAGAACCATGCGTCCTCCTCCCCGCCGACCGTCGATTCCGCGGACGATAAAATAGGATGATGCCGCCGAGGGCGGCTGTTTTTTCTGAATTCCACCTGATTATTCGTGAAGCTCGCCGAAGAGGATCAAGGCCTCTCTGGCGGCTTTCTGTTCCGCTTCGCGTTTGGTTTTCGCGACGCCGCGCCCGATCACGTTGGAGTTGAGGCGCGCTTCGACGGTAAACTGCTTGTTGTGATCCGGCCCCTGCTCGTCGACGAGGACGTAATCGAGGATCTCCCCGGCTGCGGACTGGACGATCTGCTGCAGGGAGGATTTGTAATCGATGACGCCGATCTTCGAGACCTCCTCGACCATCGGGATGATGAACGGCATGAGGAATTCCGTCACCCGTCCGAAGGTCTCGCCGGAGTCGAGATAGATCGCCGCGAGCAGCGCCTCGAAGGCGTCCGCCGTGATCGAGGGACGGTGCCGTCCGTCGGTCATCGCCTCGCCGCGCCCGAGAAAGAGATAATCCCCGAGGGAGATCTTCGCCGCGTACCGGGCGAGTGCCTTTTCGCAGACGACCGCCGCGCGGATCTTCGTGAGATCGCCCTCCTGCTTCGCCGCGTAATGCTCGAAGAGATAGGAGGAGACGATGATGGAGAGGACGGAGTCTCCGAGGAATTCGAGCCGCTCGTTGAACGGGACGGGATCCCCCTTCGCCTTCATTTCATTGTGATAGGAAGAGTGCGTCAGCGCCTCGGCGAGGGTGGCGCGGTCGCGGAACGTATAGCCGATCGCGGCCTCGAGTTCTTCCATTGCCTTGGGTTCTTCGTTGTTCATAGTTCCTCCGCCGGTATGTGAAACTGTTGAGGCATCCCGTCACTCGGCGGGCTTTTCGGTGAGCGCCTCCATCTGCGCGGCGATCTCGGCCGTCACGCCGGTGCTGATGTACGCCTCCGCCTGACGGACGGCGTTCGTGATCGCGCGGGCGTCGGAGCTGCCGTGCGCCTTGATGACGGGCTTCTGCAGACCGAGCAGCGGCGCGCCGCCGTATTCGCTGGCATCGAAATCGTGCTTCACCTTCCGCAGCTGGTCCTTCATCGCGAAGAACGACAGCTTCGTCATGGCGTTCGTCATATACATGTCCTTGAGAAGCGAGAACATGTATTTGGACATGCCCTCGATCAGCTTGAGGGTGATGTTCCCGGTGAAGCCGTCGGTCACGAGGACGTCGCACGGACCGAAGGGCAGCTCCTTCGCCTCGACGTTCCCGTGGAAGCGGATGCCGGGGGCCGTCCGGAGCTTCGCGTAGGCGTCGATCTGGATCTGCGTCCCCTTGTGCTCCTCCGTGCCGTTGTTGAGCAGGCCGACCTCGGGATCCGCGACGCCGACGACGTTCTTCATGTAAATGGCGCCCATCATCGCCCACTGGACGAGATAGTCCGCCGTGACGTTGACGTTCGCGCCGCAGTCCATCAAAAGGATCGGGCGCGTGAACGGGAGCACCGTCGCGATGCCGGACCGCTGCACGCCCTTGACCGTGCGGACGATGAGGGACGAGCCCGCGTGGAGCGCTCCCGTATTGCCCGCGGAGACGAAGGCGTCCCCGCCCTCCTTGAGAAGCCGCAGTCCGGTCGACATGGACGAATCCTTCTTCGCGCGGACGACGGACAGGGGATCGTCCTCCATCGTGATGACGCTGTCCGTATGAACGATGTCGAAGACCCGCGGATCCGCGCCTTCTTCCTTGAGGACGGATTCGATCTTCCCCCGGCTGCCGACGAGCGTGAGCCGGGATTTGGTTTTCTGGGAAGCGGCGATCGCGCCTTTGACGATCTCGCGGGGCGCGTTGTCGCCTCCCATCGCGTCGATGATGATGTTCATGTTGTTTCCTCTTTGCGGCCGTCCGCCGCGATCTCGGGAAGGATGCGGTCCACCTCGCACAGCGCGCGTTCCGACAGCGCCTCGTTGCGCGCGCGCTTGCCGCCCTTCACCCGTTTTTCGAGCGGCGGGATCACGCCGAAATTGGCGTTCATCGGCTGAAAGAGCGTCTGTTCGCCGTGCGCGATGTAAGACGCCATCGCGCCGATCATCGTGATCTCCGGGAAGAGATACGGCTCCTCCCCCCTCGCGCGGCGGGACGCGTTGATCCCCGCGACGAAGCCGGACGCCGCCGATTCGATGTATCCCTCGACGCCGGTCATCTGTCCGGCGAAATAGATGTTGTGATTCGAACGGAGCGAGTAGTCCGCGTCGAGCAGATCCGGCGAGCAGAGGAACGTGTTCCGGTGCATCACGCCGTACCGCAAAAACTCCGCGTGCTCCAGCCCCGGGATCATGCGGAAGACGCGCCGCTGCTCGGGCCAGGTCAGGTGGGTCTGGAAGCCGACGAGGTTGTACATCGTCCCCGCCTCGTTCTCGCGCCGCAGCTGGACGACGGCGTAATATTCCTCCCCCGTTTCGGGATGGCGGATGCCGACGGGCTTCATCGGACCGAAGCGCAGGGTGTCCTCGCCCCGCCGCGCCATGACCTCGACGGGCA
>JAFYBI010000456.1 GCA_017540285.1 Clostridia bacterium
AGTCGCGGATGGAGTCCTTGATGAGGTTCTGACCGGACTCGGAGCACATATAGGTATAATCCTGAGATACGACCACGGAGGGCTCGCGTCCCAGCGCTTCGGCTACAGCCTTCACATCGACGGTCGCCGCGATGTTCGTGCCGCAGTGACAGACAAACACACCGATTTTCTGCATACGATCTCGCTCTCCTCTCTCACTTCGCGAATTTTCTCAGGGCGGTGACGAGCGCCTGAGGCGGGAGATCCTCGTCCGCCTGCGCGGGAAGATCGTCGGGGGTGAGGTGGTTCTGGCCCTTCTGCCGGATGACCTCCAGCCGCACGGCCTCGATGACCTTGGCGGGTTCCACGCCGCGCGGACAGCGTTCCACGCACGCGAAGCAGGTCAGGCATTCAAACACCGACGGCGAGGCCATCAGCGCCTCGATCTCTCCCCGCTCGACCATGTAGACGAACTGGTGCGGGTGGTACGCCATCGCGCCGTAGTTCGGGCAGGTCGCGGAGCATTTGCCGCAGCGCATGCATTTCTGCACCGCCGCGCCGCTCATCCGCACGATGCGGTCTTTTCTCACGTCGTTCATGGCGCCTCCTCATTCTCCGCCGAGCCCCAGCGCGTCGGCGAGGACTTCGGTGAAATAGCGGACCGGGATCGGCTCGTCCGTGTTCTTTGTCAGGTTGTAGAGGCAGAGCGGGCAGGCCGTGATCATGAAGTCCGCGCCCATCTCCCGGGCGCTCTCCTTCACCGCGTTGCTCCGCTGCTTCGCCGTCTCCCGGTCGGACAGGGTGAGATACCCGCCGCAGCACTCGTTGCGCATCGGATAAAGGACCGCTTCGGCGCCGAGCGCGCGGATGAAGTCCTCCATGACCGTCGGGTTCTCCGGATCGTCGAAGGCGAGGACCGACGACGGCCTGAGGAGCAGGCACCCGTAATACGCGGCGATCTTCTTGCCCGTGAGGGGCCGCTTCACGCGCTTTTTCAGCTCGTCGAAGCCCACCTCGTCCCGGAGCAGCTCGAGGTAGTGCACGACCCCGCCCTCTCCGTGGTATGCCGGCTCGCCCTTCAGATAGTTGTTGACCTTGAAATCGAAGTCCGGGTTGACGGCAAACTCGTGATTGGTCTGCTTCAGGACGTTGTAGCACGCCGAGCAGACCGCCGCGACCCGTCCGTCCCCGATTTCGCGCCCCGCGGCAAGCGCACGCACGGCGGCAAGCTTCGTCGCGATCTCGTCCTTTGCCGAGGTGTACGCCCCGCCGCAGCACTGCCACGCAGGGATCTCTTCGAATTCGATCCCGAGCGCAGCCGCCGTCTCCCGCGCGGTGCGGTCCAGGGCTTTGGCCCGGTTTTTCAGCGTGCAGCCGGGATAGTATGCAATTTTCATCGTTTGTTTCTCCGTCTTTATAACAGGGAAGAACGAAGAACGGACAGTGAATGACTTTGGAAGATCTGCTTTGCGGATCGTTTTTGTTTGCGGAGCAAACATTCCTCAGCTGTTCACTCTTCACTCTTCACTTATCACTCCGTTTATTCTCCCGCCATCTCTTCGGGCCGGAAGACCTCGTCGAACCGCTCCGCCGTCAGGAATCCGAGCGCGACGCAGGCCTCTTTGAGCGAAATGTTCTCGCGGTACGCCTTCTTCGCGGTCTTCGCGGCGTTCTCGTAGCCGATATAGGGGTTCAGCGCGGTGACGAGCATGAGGGAGTTGTAAAGGTTGGCCTTCATTTTGTCCTCCTTCGCGCGGATGCCGACGGCGCACCGGTCGTTGAACGAGCGGATCGCCTCGCCGAGCAGCCGGACGGACTGGAGGAAATTGTACGCGCAGACGGGCATGAAGACGTTGAGCTCGAAATTGCCCTGCGACGCCGCCATCGAGACCGCCGCGTCGTTGCCCATCACCAGCACGGCGACCATCGTGACCGCCTCGCACTGGGTGGGGTTGACCTTGCCGGGCATGATCGAGGAGCCGGGCTCGTTCTCGGGGATCGTGATCTCGCCGAGGCCGAGGCGCGGACCGGACGCCAGCCAGCGCACGTCGTTCGCGATCTTCATCATGTCGCAGGCGAGCGCCTTGACCGCGCCGTGCGCGAAAACCAGCTCGTCCTTCGAGGTGAGCGCGTGGAACTTGTTCTCCGCCGTGACGAACCGCCGGCCGGTCATCTCCGAGACGATCGCGGCGACCTTTTCGTCGAATCCCTTCGGCGCGTTGAGCCCGGTCCCGACGGCTGTCCCGCCGAGCGCGAGGGAACGAAGCGGAGAGAGCGCGCGCCAGATCAGCTCGACGTCCTTCTCGAGGGAGGAGCGCCAGCCGGAGATCTCCTGCGAGAACCGGATCGGCGTCGCGTCCTGCAGATGCGTGCGCCCGGACTTCACGATCCCCGCGTGCATCGCCTCGAGGCGGCGCAGGGTCGTGATGAGCGTGTTCACGGCGGGGAGCAGTCCGTCTTCGAGCGCGAGGACCGCCGCGATGTGCATGGCGGTCGGATAGGTGTCGTTCGAGGACTGGGACATGTTCACGTCGTCGTTCGGGTGGAGGAGCTTTTCCCCGGCGATCTCGTTGCCGCGGTTGGCGATGACCTCGTTGGCGTTCATGTTCGACTGCGTGCCGGATCCGGTCTGCCACACGACGAGCGGAAAGTGCCCGTTCAGGCTGCCGGAGGCCACTTCCCCTGCTGCCCGGGTGATGGCCGCGAGCTTTTCCTCGGTCATCTTTTCGGGCCGCAGCGCGTGGTTGGCCTTCGCCGCCGCGCCTTTCAGGATGCCGAACGCGCGGATGATCTCGGCGGGCATGGTCTCGATGCCGACGCCGATCGGGAAATTCTCACGGCTGCGTTCGGTCTGCGCGCCCCAGTATTTGTCGGCGGGGACCTTCACCTCGCCCATGGAATCGTGTTCGATGCGGTATTCCATCTTCTCTTCTCCTTCGTTTTCCTTCTCAGATCGTCAGGCCGTCGATGACCTCGCGCAGGCTGGCCGCGCTCCTGTGAAGCAGCGCCATCTCCCCGTCGGAGAGCGGCGTGATGAGCTTGCCGCGCAGCCCGTCCCGCCCGACGATCGAAAGCGTCGAGAGGCAGATGTCGTCGAGGCCGTATTCGCCGTGCATCATCGACGAGACCGTCAGCGTGGTGTCCATGCCGTCCACGAGGCACTTGCAGATGTGGCAGGTCGAGAGCGCGATGGCGTAGTAGGTCGCGCCCTTGCGCTGGATCACGCGCCCGCCGGATTTCTTGATGTAGGTCTCCATCTCCTCGTGGTCGATCGGCGCGTAGAGGTTGTCCTTCGAAGTGACGGCGCGGTGGTAGTCGTCGACCGGGACGTTCGAGATGTTCGCGATGGACCACGGCACGAACGAGGTGTCGCCGTGCTCGCCGAAGACGTAGGCGTGGACGTTCTGCTGGTTGATGCTGTAATACTCCGAGATGCGCGCGCGGAGGCGGGAGGTGTCGAGGATCGTGCCGGTGCCGATGATCTTGTCCTCCGGCAGATCGGAGAAGCGGCAGAAGACGTAGGTCAGGATGTCGACCGGGTTCGAGACGATGATGTAGGTCGCGTCCGGCGCGAAGGTCGTGATCTGCGGGATGATGGTCTTCAGGATATCGACGTTGGTCTGCGCGAGGTCGAGGCGGGTCTGTCCCGGCTTGCGCGCGACGCCGGAGGTGAGGATGACGATGTCGGAATCGCAGGCGTCGCGGTAGCTCCCGGCGTAGATGGTGACGGGCGAGCAGAACGGCGTTCCCTGCCGGATGTCGAGGGCCTCGCCGAGGGCTTTTTCGCCGTTGATGTCGATCATGACGATCTCGGAGGCCAGCCCCTGCACGGCCAGCGTGTATGCGATGGTGGAGCCGACCGATCCGGCTCCGATGATGGTGATTTTGGTCATGGAATCGTCCTCCCGGGCGCCGTTTTCGAGGCGCAGAATAATCTATGGTAATTATAGCAAAAAGCGCGTCAAATTGCAATCCCGCAGACGATCAAAATCGGTGCCCGCGCGCGGTTTTTTTTCGGCGGATGCGCAGAAATCCCCCGCCTGGCATGAAAAAGCCGCCGCACCCTCCCGCGCGGGAGCATGAACGGCAGCCTCTCCGATGTTCACGATGTCACAGCCTCTCTTCGAGGATGTCGGCGATCCGGCGGCAGGCCTCCCCGTCCCCGTAGGGATTCGACGCCCGCGCCATGCGCTCGTATTCGTCCCGGTCCTCGAGCAGGCGCCGGAAGTTTTCGTAAATGACCTCCTCGTCCGTCCCGACCAGCTTCAGGGTCCCCGCGGCGATGCCCTCGGGGCGCTCGGTCGTATCGCGCATGACGAGCACGGGCTTGCCGAGCGACGGCGCCTCCTCCTGGATCCCGCCGCTGTCCGTCAGGATCATGTAGCTCTGCGCCATGAAGTTGTGGAAGTCGAGCACCTCGAGCGGTTCGATGATGTGCACCCGTTCGCAGCCGCCGAGCTCCTCCGCCGCCGCTTCCCGCACGAGGGGATTCATGTGGATCGGATAGATCGCCGCGACGTCCGGATGCTCGTCGATGATGCGGCGGATCGCGCGGAACATGTGGTGCATCGGCTCGCCGAGATTCTCCCGCCGGTGCGCCGTCAGCACAATCAGGCGCTTGCCCTTCGCCCAGGCGAGCTCGGGATGCGTATACCCCTCGCGCACGGTCGTTTTCAGCGCGTCGATCGCCGTATTGCCCGTCACCCAGATCGAGGCGGGGTCCTTGCCCTCGCGGAGCAGGTTGGCCTTGGCCGTCTCCGTCGGCGCGAAGTTGAAGCGGGAGACGATCGAGACCGCCTGCCGGTTGAACTCCTCGGGATAGGGGGAATCGATGTTGTAGGTCCTCAGCCCCGCCTCGACGTGGCCGACCGGGATCTGCATATAGAAGCAGGCGAGCGCGGTCGCGAACGTGGTGGAGGTATCGCCGTGGACGAGGACGACGGCGGGCTTTTCCTCCTCGAGCACCCGGCGGATGCGTTCGAGGATATTCACCGTCACGTCGAAGAGGGTCTGCTTCTCCTTCATGATCGAGAGGTCGTAGTCCGGCACGACGCCGAACGCGTCGAGGACCTGATCGAGCATCTGGCGGTGCTGTCCGGTCACGCAGAGGACCGTATCGAGGGCATCGCGCCGTTTCAGCTCGAGCACGAGCGGGCACATTTTGATCGCCTCCGGTCTTGTGCCGAAGACCACCATCACTTTTTTCTTCATAAAAAACCTTCAAAAAACTTCGAAATCGTCAAAGCTTTCAAAAAGCTTCGAAATCATTGCTGCTGTCTTCATTATACAGGGATTTCTCCGATTTGTCAAGAGGCACGGCGGGGGGAGGGGTGGGGGAGCTCACTTCGCAAGCCCGCGGAGAACGGGTCAGGCAGTTCATCCAGCCTGCGCGGCTGCGCTTGCGGATTCCATGCTGGTTATCTCCTTTATGAAGGAGAGGAAAAGGTCAGAGAAAGTCCTGCGGGACTTTCTCCCATTGAATATTGCCTTGCGGCGCACCTAATGAGGACTCGGGTTCACTGAGTGAAACCGGCGGGTCGGGCCCTCTTAGGAATCACCCGGCCCCCAAGGCCGTTCCCGCCTTGGGAATCCACCCTGCCTCGGGTACAACCTCCCTTCTGTTTTGGAAGCGTTGTCCAATGAGGCATAACGCCTCTTCCTTTCTTGATTACAGGGAGCC
>JAFYBI010000457.1 GCA_017540285.1 Clostridia bacterium
CAACCTGCTCCGCCTGATCGACGATCCGGACGTGTGCGATCCCATCCGGTTCCTCCGGGAGCGCGAGATCGTGCATTACCAGCGGTTCGGCGACGCGCTGCGGGTCGTCCGGGAACAGCTCGACGCGCGGAATTTCTACGGCTGGAATCCGGAATTCGACAAGGTCCAGAAAAAGTGAACAAGAAACACCCGGTTCCGTGACGGATCGGGTGTTTTGCCGTTCATTTCCTGTTTCCGTAGAGATCGGTCCCGTCGTGTTCGCCGCCGACGCGCGGGATGGTCTTCACAACGCGGTACTTCCCTCCCTCGAAGCGGAAGACGGTCGTCTGATCCTCATACCAGAGGTTCGCGGGATCGGCAAGGCAGGCGACGACCTCGGCGAGCTTCGGCTCGTTCTCGACCGTATGGCCGCCGTAATGACTGTTCGGGAGCATCGCATAGTCCGCGTCGATCATCGGATAGAGCGTCGAGAGTTAGTTGAAGCAGTGGTGCGCGATCTGCACGACGTCGGATTTCCACAGCGAGGCGGGAACGGTCTGGGCGACAAGGGCTTCCGTCTCGGTATTCGTGTCGCCGAGCCACATCACCGTGCCGCCGCTCTTCGTCGTCATCTTCAGGACCGTCGAGGTGCAGTTGAAGTCGCGGAACGGATATTCTTCCGGATTCTCCGGCCGGACGGCATCCTCATGCGTATAGAGGACGTCGAACCGCGTCCCCGCGAGCGTGAAGGTCATGCCCGTATGAAGCTTGACGGCGGCGGCGCGGGGGGCGTATTCCCGAAGCGTCTCCTTCAGCACGAAGGATTCCTCGTCGCAGCGCTGTCGGACGGTGAAGTGCGACGGAAAGTTATAGAGGATCCGCTCAAGGTCGAACGCGTCCGGGTAGGTCCTGAGCAGCCGGATGCACGCCGCGACATGATCCCCGTGGGCGTGGGTGAAGAACCATCCGGCGATCCGCATTTTCCCGCCCTCCGGCACGCCCGTGAACGCACGCAGGAAACGGTACATCCCCGTGAGCGCCTCTTCGGAGCACTGGAGCTCGTCGCCTCCGTCGATCAGGAAGAGCGAATTGTCGGCGAGCTGGATGATATAGAACATCCCGCAGTTTGTCGTGGTCGGGGAATGCCCGTTCACGGGATCGTAGTACAGGGCGTACTGGCAGATCTCCTCCTCGCCGTCCGCCGCGGCATCGTTGGTGAGGGCGCGCACGGACGAGCCGGGAACGTCCCGGATCAGCCGCACCGTGCCCGTCGCCTTGGTGAGATAGGCATAGACGTTCACGCCGTCCTTCGATCCGCTGACCGCATGACAGGCTGCGTTCTCGTTCTCCTCCACGCCGCCGAATCCGTTCTCCCGGAGGATCCCGGCGTACCGCGCGATGTCGTCCTCCGACGCGCCGGTATAGAAGCGCATCTTCGCGTCCTCATCCGTCGGGCCGTCCTTGTCGTCCGCGAGCATCGGCCCGGCGTTGTAAACCCCGTCGACCGGCATCCCGCCGGGAAATGCGGGGATTCGTTCAAAATCCGTCATCGTCTTTCCTCCCGAAAAATCAGAGAAACAGCTCGACGGCATGTTCCATCACGGCGATCTCGCCGCTCTGAACCGCGCCGCCGTTTTCGCCGTCCACCGTCCATGAAACGGGCTCGTCGGCTTCGAAGCGCAGATGCTTCGTGTGCGCAAACACGATGTATTCGCTCGACGTATCCTGCATCAGGACCGCGCCGAGCATTTTTCCGTTGTCCGCCGGATTGTCCGGCTGCCGGATCAGGATGACCTCCATGAGGCCGTCCGACGGGCTGATGTCTTCCTTCATTCGGAGATCGAAGCCGCCCACGCGCCTCGTGTTCGAGATCATGCCGTAGAGGAAGCCGCCCTCCGCAGAGCCGCCGTCATAGGTGAGCTTCATGCGGATCGGACGGATCGACGGGAGGCTTTTGATCCCCTCGAAGATGTACGCGGACCAGCCGAGGCTCTGCTTCATGGGCTGGGGCGTCGCGTAGGAGGCCTCGGTGAACGCGCCGAACGCCGCGACATAGATGTAGGGCCGCCCGCAGAACACGTTGACGTCGATGGGGACCGCCTCGCCCGACGCGATCTTCTCCGCCGCCGCGAGAGGCTTTCGCGGGATCCCCCAGCTTATGGCAAAGTCGTTCGTCGTGCCTGACGGGATGTAGCCGATCTTCGGCTTCTTCTCAAAGCCGATGACACCGGAGACGGTCTCGTTGAGGGTGCCGTCCCCGCCCGCGCAGACGATGGCGTCATATCCTTCGCCGACGGCACGCACGGTCTCCTGGGTGTCGTTCTTATGCTGCGTGACGTGGGTCGTGACCTCGTAGCCCGCCCGTCCGAAGACGTCGAGAATGTCGATGAGCGCGGGGGTGAGCGCAGCCTTTGCCGTCACGGGGTTGATGATGAATAAGAGCTTCTTCATGGATGTCCCTCAGATGGATTTCTGTTCCCATGATACCGCAAAAGGGATCCGGGTGCCACGTTTTCCCGTGTCCGCCGTGTAAACTTATTCGGAACAGAATGGCGGGGGAGGAAGTCTTGCGGCTCCTCCCCCGTGATATGACCTGTCGCTTCTCAGAAGAAAATCGTCTTGCCGGTTTCGATGGATTCGTTGCAGGCGAGGGTAAGGCGGAGGGATTTGACCGCTTCGCTGTAATCCGCGAGGATCCGGGATCTGTCGCCCGTGCGGACCGCGTAGATGAAGGCCTCGTCCTGGATGCCCGTCTGCTCCTTGCCGCGCTGATACTCGTGCACGCCGTCCTTGTCGGTGATCTTCAGCCAGCTGCGGAGGGCATATTCGAGCGTCGCGTCCTGGCAGTAGATGTTCATGCCGCTCTGCATGCCCGGGCCGCCTCTCGTGTAGCAGCCGGTGAAGATGGTGCAGATGACGCCGCTCTTGAACTTGATGACCGCGGAGGAATAGTCGTGGACGTTGTAGCCCGGAAC
>JAFYBI010000458.1 GCA_017540285.1 Clostridia bacterium
CGCAGGCAGGTCGATGTGCGAGACGACATGCGGATAGACCGATCCCGCCGGGATGCCCGGACCCTCGAAGAGAAGCGGCACCCGCGCGATCTCGTCGTACACCGCCGGTCCCTTTGCGTACAGGCCGTGCGCCGAAGCCGCGTCTCCGTGGTCGGAGGTGTACATCCGCACGGACTCCGGTGCGATCCGGCGCGCGAGGCCGAGGATCCGCCCGATCTCGGAATCGATATAGCTCTGGCACGCCGCAAGCCGTCTGCCGATCCCGTGTCCGCGCCGCCGGGGATCGAGCCCTCCCGCGCGCTTTGCCCAGATGCGCTGATACGCCGGCTTCGAGGAGAGATCGTCGTCGTAGGCAGCCGTCCGCTCCCCCCGGTTCTCTGCGTACATGTGTGCGTAGGGCTCGGGGCAGAGGCAGGGATCGTGCGGCTCGTCATAGGAAACGACGAGGAAGAAGTCGTCGTCTCGGTGTTCTCTCAGAAAGGCGAGCGCGCGCTCCGTCACCCGGTGCCCGTAGAGGAATGCGGGCGGGAGGTTCTTGTCGCTGTTTGCCGCTTTCCGCGAGAAGAGCCGCTCTTCGGGGGTGAGCTCGTCGAGGTAGCACTTCATGTCGTACCAGTATGCCGCCTCCCAGCCGTCCGGGCAGACGCCGTTCCCGAAGTAGTCCCCGCCGTCGAGGTGCCATTTGCCGATGTATCCGCAGACGATGCCCGCCGCCGACAGCCGCTGTCCGAGGGTCTTCACGTCTGCGCAGAGCGGCATGCAGTTGCCCCAGCTCCCGTTCGAGTGGGGAAAGAGTCCGGTGAAGAGCGCGCTCCGCGCCGGTCCGCAGACGGGCTGGCAGGTGTACACCCGCTCGAAGCGCATGCCCCGCTCCGCCATCGAATCGATGTTCGGCGTCTCGATCGGCGAGCCGTATGCGCTTACCATGTTGTATCCGGTGGAATCGGTCATGATCCAGAGAAACTGTCTTTTTGCCATGGGGGAGATCTCCTTTCGGGCTGAGTGCCGCGCTGACGCTATCGTAGCAGACGGCGAGGCGGATGTCAAGGGCGGAGATGTAAAGAATCGCGCGCGGCGCACGATTCCTCTTTCTTTTTCCGGAATCCTGTGGTATAATGGAGGAAACCGACGGCGAAAGAGCCGCGGGGATCGGGCGGAGCGGAACGGGAGGGAAGACACATGATCGAAGGATTGCCGAGGACGGAGATATGCGCGGACGAGCGTGTCCGACGCCGGTATCCGGCCGCTTATGCAAGGGCAGCCGCCTGTTTGCGGGAGATGGCGCCGGACGAGGCGAATCCGGTCACCGCAGCCGAAGTCGAAGCGGCGTCCGGGTTCATCACCCGCGAAGCCGTGATCGCCGAGATCCTCTCTGCGGCGGACTGGGCGCGGGAGGTCTCCCCCGGACGGTTCGTGCTGGCGGAGCCGCAGACAGCATCCGCGGTGCCGGGCCGGGGTGTGAAGGGCGTTCCCGCGCAGGAGGATCCGTTCGTCCGGCAGGCGAAGCGCGCGCTGGAGAGGGAGACGGCGCGCAACCGCGTTGGCGTGTCCGCGGAGTATCTGCGCCATTTCTGCGGGAATCCGGACCTCGACGCGCTCCGCACTCTCCTGGACAGCGCGCCGTGGGCGGTGAAGCAGTTCGGCTTTTACCGCTATGTCCCATGCGAACCGGAGCGTGCGCCGTCCGTGAACGGGGACGCGCAGATCCCGCTCGATCCGGCGCTCGTCCCGCGGGAAGCCGAGAGGATCGTGGATCCCGTGCGGGCGGAGGAGGAGCGGACGCCGAAGAGCGCGGCGCGTTTCGAGCAGCTCTCCTTCCAGCCGCCGGAGAAGGAGCGCGAGGAGGTGCGGGTCGGGACGCTGCTGTACGCGCGCGCGAACCGTCGGCAGAAGATAACCGCGATCGCCGTCGATTTCGGCCGCGACATCGGCGTGAAGAAGGCTTCCGTGCCGACGGCGGACTTGCCCGTGGCCGAAGCGTTCGCCGGGCGTCAGGTGGTCTGCCGGATCGCCTACGGGGACGGCGGCTGCACGCTCCGTGTCCTCGGGACGGATTCCGAAGAGGGGGCGGTCCCCCTCATCCCGGCGGAGCAGGTTCGGAACGGGGAGAGGGTGAAGGGATTGTCCGATGCCCGCTGAAGAGGAAAGATGGGGTCGGCGCATGTCTCCGTTTTCGGGAGAGCGTATGCGCCGGCCCCTTTTCTGTTTTGTTTTCACTCATTCCGCCGGGATGATCCGGAACGTCCCGGCGTCGAAATCGACCTCGGTCACGGTCCCGTCGGAGAAGGCTGCGCGCTGACGGCGGATATTGCCGTCGATGAATTCGTGCTTCACCATCTCCGCGTACGCCAGCCTTTCCGCGGAGGCGCACGCCGTTTTGACCGCCGCGATGTCGGCTTCGTCCGCGTCGATCGGGCAGTAGACCGGGTCGCCGCAGAGGATCGCCCAGAGATAGGCGGAATCCGTGCCGGGAATGCCCCAGCCGCCCCGCTCGCCCGGCAGGCCGATCCACGGGATCACCGCGCAGTCGTGGTAGACGAGGTTGAGGAGCGGGATCGGGATGCCCATGGCCTTGGAATTCCCGCTGCCGAGGTCCGAGGTGAAGAACGGCGCGTGATGGCAGAGGACCTGCGAGGGAAGGATGCAGTCGAGGATCTCCTCGGATGACGGGATGATCCCGCGGTCCGTCAGGATGTCGAGGCAGCGGCGGCGGTTTTCCGCGCAGTCGCGCCGCGTCGCCGGATGCTCCTTCGAGAAGCATTCGTCCAGGCCGACCACCGAGAAGACGTCGAGATACGACGCCTCCACGCCGATGCCGAGCCGCCCGAATTCGTCGTAGTTGCGCCGGACGTATTCGATCGCCCGGGCGGAGCAGAGGAAGGAGTGCGGGCCGCCGTACCACACGGAGCAGTAGGGGTGCGAGCCGTCGGCGTATTCGATCGCCTCGTCGAGGGAGAAGTCCGGGCCGTCGTAGTAGAAATCGCGGTACTGGTCATGAATGCCGAAGATGTAGCCGAGCTCCCGGCAGGTCTCCGCGAGCCGCCGCATCCCGTCCGCGCCGCCAGCCGCTTCATGGGGCGGGAAGGGGGACGGGTGGAGGTTGTCGTAGCCGTGGTTCCCCCAGCCGTCGAAGTGGGTGTAGGCCTTTTCGAGCCCCTTCTTTTTCAGCGCCCGCAGCTCTTCGGCGCGGGTATCGAACGGGGTGTAGTAATCGTTGTTTTCCGGGTGGTTCTTGTCGTAGTAATCCGATTCCGGCGAGATGTGCACGGCGATGCCCGCGTGGATGACGGGACAGCCGAAAAGACGTTCGACGTTCGGGTTCCGCGCCGCCTTCTCGCGCAGCGTGACGAGCCGGCCGCGCTCCTTGACATACGCCCGGTAGGCCTTCGCGATGACGTTATAGTCGCACGGCTCGAAAAACCGGCAGAGCATCCGGCGGGTCTCGCGCATCCGTCCGAGCGAGGGGATCCAGCGCGGCGCGACGCGGTCTTCCTCGGGGCAGTACTTCGCGTCATAGGGCGTGTCGTAGATCGCCGCGTACCCGGAGCCGTCCCGGACCTGACCGTAGAGCGGCATGTAGGCGTCGCGCTCGAAGATCGGTCCGCCCGCGTAGGGGATCGGGTCACCCGCGGGGATCAGCGTGCCCTGCATGCGGGGGAGAACGGTGTAGCCGTGACCGGGCGCCGCGCCGAAATCGAAGGGGGCAGGAAAGGCGACGTACGCGATCTCGCCGGGCCGATCGCCTTCCACCGTGACTTCGAAGAACAAATCGCCGTTCGTGCGCTCCAGCCGGACATGGGTGACTACGGTGATCGCGGAGCTCTCGAAGCCTTCGTAGACCGCGCGGATGCCGTCGTAGGTGCCGGTGGACGTCTGCTCTTCTTCGGCGGGAGCGGGGAAGGGGACGACGCGGCCGTCGGAGAAGCAGACTGCGGGGGTGCGCGTCATTTCCCAGACGGCGCCCCCCGGCAGCGTGACGGTGTAGCGGCATGTGTCGGGGGAGCCCGTGAGGGTCAGGCGGGATGAAACAAGACGGAATTCAGACATGATGACCTCCTGTGATTGTCCGTGATTCGGTTGGCCTTTGCCGCTATTATAGCATGCCGCTCCGCCGCTGTCAATCCGCCGGGAGGGTGAATTTCTCCGTTTTTGCCGGATTCTCTCTTGCATCCGGCGCACAAATCTGCTATAATGAACAAAAAAGATGCGGAGGGGCAGGCGTGACGACAAGAGAGCGTTTTCAGAGA
>JAFYBI010000459.1 GCA_017540285.1 Clostridia bacterium
CGGCGTCGGCCAGAGCGGATTCGCGATGCAGGCGCTGGGCGCCGTCGACGAGGCCCTCTGGGACCTGAACGCGCGCGCGCTGGGCGTGCCGGTGTGGCGCATGCTCGGCGCCGCGCGCGACCGGATCGAGGTCTACGCCTCCGGCGGATGGATCGGGACGGACGACGAGCTGGTCGAGGAAGCGCTGAGCAACAGGGCCCACGGATACAGGCGCTACAAGATGAAGCTCGGATGCGCCGACTGGCGGGACGACATCCGGAGGGTCAGGAAGGTTCAGGAAGCCTGCGGCCCGGAAATGGAGATCATGGTCGACGTCAACCAGGGCTGGGACGTCAAGAAATGCGTCCGGATCGCGCCCGCGCTGGAGGAGATGGGCATCACGCATTTCGAGGAGCCCGTGAAGGCCCTTGATTACGACGGCCAGCGGTTCGTGCGGGACCACGTCGGAATGAACGTCGTCGCCGGCGAAAAGCTATACGGGCTGGCGGAGACGTCCGAGCTGCTCCTGAGAAAATGCGTCGACAAGATGAACCCGGACATCGGCCGGTGCGGCGGCGTGAGCGGCTTCATGGAGGTCGCGGCGGTCGCGGATATCTGCAATATCCCCGTATCCAGCCACGCGTACTCCGCCCACAGCATCCCGTGCCTCGCCGCGGCGCCGACGGGCGATCTGGCGGAGCGCATCCCGATCTGGGAGGACGGGCTTTACGACGGGGAGCCCGTGATCGAAAACGGATGGCACAGGCTGACGGACAGGCCCGGATTCGGCGTAACGCTCAGCGCGAAGGCGGCTGAAGAATGGTGTACCGCGAAGACGGTTCACGGATAAAGCGACAAAACGACAGGAGGCGGAACATGAAATACGTTCGGTATGAGTACGAGGGCAGGATTCGCTTCGGCGTCCTGGAAGGGGACCGCGTCGCGGAGCTCGACGGCGATTTTCTCTTCGGCGCGCGGAAAACGGGAAGCGCCGTGCCCTGCAAAGACGTGAGGCTGCTCGCCCCGTATATCCCCCGCAAGATCATCGGGATCGGGGCCAACTACCGCTCCTTCCTCGACTGGAAGAAGAAGGAATACCCGGATCACCCCGGCATCTTCTCCAAGCCGAGCACGGCCGTTCTGGATCCCGGCGGGACCATCGTGCTCCCCGATCCCTCGCATACGGTCAACTACGAGGGCGAGCTGGCCGTGGTCATCGGCAGGAAGGCGAAGAACGTCGGGGCGGACGACGCGATGTCGTATGTGTTCGGATACACCTGCATCAACGACGTCACGGACAACACCATGATGTTCGACGAGGACAAGAAGTGGACGCGCGGCAAGGGCTGCGACACGTTCGCGCCGCTCGGCCCGGCCGTGGTGACGGACGAGATCGATCCCGAGGACGCCCTGATCGAGACCCGGCTGAACGGCCGGGTGGTTCAGCACATGAGCAGCTCCGATATGTACTTCCACATCCCGGCGCTCATCGAGTTTGTCACGAAGTATATCACGCTGGAGCCCGGCGACGTCATCGCGACCGGCTCTCCCGCGGGCCCCGGGCCGCTGAAGCCCGGCGATGCGATTGAGGTCTCGATCGAAGGAATCGGCACGCTCGCCAACAAAGTGGGCTGAGCGCAAGGAAGCCCCGGAGCGCAAAAAACGCGGACCCGGCCGTTTTGGCCGGGTCCGCGGCGTCATGCGCGCGGAGACTCATCCCCGCGCTTTCCCGTTCGGGATGATCTTGAAGAGGGTGGTCGCCTCGTAGACCATCGGCGCGTCGTGGATGAAGAAGACGACGCCGTCCCCGGGGGACTTGATCTCCGCGGCCACGTCGCCCAGGTAGGGATGCGTGATGCGTCCGATCAGCTCTCCGGCCCGGACGCGTCCGCCCGGGAGGACCAGCCGCTCGAAAAAGCCGGACGCCTTCGAGCGCACGGTGATCATGTCGTCCGTACGCACGATCCGGCTGATCAG
>JAFYBI010000460.1 GCA_017540285.1 Clostridia bacterium
CCCGATGGGGATCGGCATCTTCGCCGTCTGGCCGCTCGCGAAGAAGTTCGGCAAGCGCAACGTGACGATGATCGGGTTCGTCCACTACGCCGTCGGGTCCCTCGTCTGCTGGATCTTTTCGACGAACATGGTGATGGTCCTCGTCGGCCAGTTCGTCAAGAACATCGGCGGCCTGCCCTGCGCCTACGTGTTCATGGCGCTCTTCGCGGACTGCCTCGACCACCTCGAATACAAGACCGATCTGCGCATCGACGGCGCGGCGATGTCCATCTACAATATCATTGCCGTCGCGATGGTCGGCATCATGACGGGCGTCTTCAACTGGATGCTGGCGAAGGCCGGGTATCTCGCCCCGATCACCGCGCAGAGCGTCTCCGAAGCCTCCTCCGCGCTCGCCGCGAACGGATGGACCTCCCAGATCGCGCTCGAGAACCTCAAGCCCGCGGCGGACGGCCTTCTGACCGTCGCCCTGCAGCAGCCGCCGAGCGTGAACTGGGCGATCTCCTTTGCCTTCGTCGGGCTGGAGGTCTTCACGGGCGCAGCCCTGATCGCGATTTTGTTCTTCCTGAACGTCGAAAAGAATCTGCCCGCGGAACAGGCGGCGATCAAGGCGCGGCATGAGGCGAAAAAGGAGGACGAGGCATGAGAGCGGTCCGGCTGAGAACGGAATACCTCGAGAATCCCCTCGGCATCGACGTTGTGAAGCCCCGGCTCTTCTGGAACTGCGAGGGCGGCGTGAAGCAGACGGCGTACCAAATCGTCACGGAGAACTGGGACAGCGGCCGGGTGGAATCCTCCTCGATGCGGGCGGAAGTTCCCTTTTCGCTTGCTTCCCGGGAGCGGGTGACATGGCGCGTCCGGCTGTGGGACGAGCGTGGCGAGGCGGGAGAATGGAGCGAAGCCATCTTCGAGATGGGCTTGCTTTCTCCCGACGACTGGCGGGCGAAATGGATCACCGGGAACTACCGCCCGAAAAAGAAAAAACGGGTTCCGGTCGATTGCTTCCGCAGGACGTTTGCGGCGTCGGAGGTGCGGAAGGCGCGGCTTTACATCTCGGCCTGCGGCGTGTACGAAGCCCGGATCAACGGCGAACGCGTCGGGGATTTCGTCCTCGCCCCCGGATCGACGGACTATCGCAGGAGGATTCAATATCAGACCTACGACGTGACGGCGATGATCCGAAGCGGCGACAACGTGCTCACGGCGGAGCTCGCGGACGGCTGGTACCGCGGATCGAGCGGCGCGAAGGGCTTCCCCTGTACCTACGGCACGGTGACGAGGCTGATCGCGCAGCTCGAGATCACGGACGGGGACGGCAGGACGCAGACGATCGTCACGGACGAGAGCTGGGACTGGTCGAACGACGGGCCGATCCGCTTTGCCGACAACGAGGACGGCGAGGTCGTCGACATGAACAGGACCCCGACATACGGCGGGAAAGCCAGAGTCTGCCGGTTCCGGGCCAATCTGACGGCCTCTGACAACGTGGCCGTCACCGAGCATGAGCGGTTGGAGCCGGTCGAGCGGATCGTCACGCCGTCCGGGAAGACTGTGCTGAAATTCCCGCAGAACCTGTGCGGCTATCTCAGCTTCCGTCTGACAGCCCGCGCGGGGCAGACCGTTCACATCCGCCTCGGGGAAATGCTCGACGGGGACGGGGAGTTCACGCAAAAGAACATCCAGTGCGTCACGAAGGGAAGAGCCTCCCCCCTGCAGGCCTTCACGATCACCTGCCGGGAGGGCCTCAACGAATACAAGCCCAAGTTCTTCTACGGCGGGTTTCAATACGCCCTGATCGAGACGGACATTCCGTTTGAACTTGACGATTTCACACAGATCGCCTTGTATTCGGATTTTGACTTCACCTCGTTCTTCGACTGCTCGAATCCCCTCCTGAACGCGTTCTATAAGGCTACGGAATGGTCGCTCAAATCCAATTCCGTCGACATCCCCTCCGACTGTCCGACGCGCGAACGCATGGGCTGGACGGGGGACAGTCAGGTCTTTTTCGGCACGGCTTCCACGCTCACGGACTACGCGGCCTTTTCCATGAAGCACCTCAGGGATGTGTTCGACCGGCAGTGGAAGAACGGGAAGCTCCCGCAGATCGCACCCTACGCCCACGAGGACTGGTTCATGTGGGTGATGAACGGCTCGGTGGGCTGGGCGGACGTCGGGATCCTCATCCCCTGGCGGTTTTACAAAAAATACGGCGACCGTCGCATCCTCGAGGACAACTATGAAAACATGCTCCGCTACGCGAAGTTCATGATCTCGCGCTGCGGCAGGTGGGGCGGGGTATACGCGAAGCCCCTCGGGATCTCCCGGAAAAACCGGAAGTACGCCGTGAACGCCGGGCAGTCCTACGGGGAATGGGCGGAGCCGAAGGATGTGAAAGCCTTCGTCTGGACGGATTTCGCGGAACCGCATCCCGAAGAATCGACCGCCTATACCGCGTGGGTGCTCGGGATCATGGTGCAGATCTGCGAAGTCCTCGGCAGAACGGAACCGGTTTCTCTCTTGAAGGAATATGCCGAAGGCGCGAAACGGGCCTATCGGGAGATGGTTTCGACGCCGAGATTCTCCCTCGACACCGACCGGCAGGCGAAGCTGGTGCGCCCGCTGTACATGAAGCTCCTCGACGAAGAGCAGACGGCTTACGCGGAAAAGCGCCTGATCGAAGCGCTGGAGCATTACGGCTGGCGGCTCGGCACGGGGTTCCTCTCGACGCCGCTCATCCTCTATGTGCTCGCGGATATGGATATCGAATATGCCTACCGCCTGCTCGAAAACGAGGAGATCCCCGGCTGGCTGTTCATGCCGAAGAGCGGCGCCGTGACGATCTGGGAGGGCTGGGAAGGCCCGCAGTCCGACAGCGGCATCTGCTCCCTCAACCACTATTCGAAGGGCGCGGTCTGCGAATGGCTTTTCGACACCTGCTGCGGCATCCGGGTCGAAGGGGAGAACCGCTTTGTCATCGCCCCGCGGCCCGGCGGACACCTGACCCATGCGAAAGCGCGCTACGACAGCATCTATGGCAGGGTGGAGAGCGGCTGGGAGAAGGCGGACGGAAAGACCGTATTCACCGTAGCCGTTCCCGCCGGCTACACGGCGCTGGTCCGCCTGCCCGACGGAAGCGAACGCACGCAGGAGCCCGGCACCGCAGTCTATTCGGCGTAATGTTCGATATCGAAAACGAAAAAACAGCTCCGGTGGTTTGCCGGAGCTGCTTTCATTGATGGGGATCACGGATGCGCGGAAAACGGATCAGTGCTTTCTTTTGCCGAGGCAGATCCCGCCGAGGGAGAGAATCGCGGTGACGGCGGCGAGGATCGCCGGGTCGAAGGTGTTCGGAGATTTCTCCTTTTCCGGGGCCGCTTCGGGCTGAGCGGGCGTCTCTTCCGCAGGCTCAGGCTGCGTCGTGACGGGCTCCTCCACGACCGTTTCCTCGGGCTGCTCTGCCGGCTCCTCGGGCTGTTCCGGTTCGGCGGCGGGCGCTTCTTCGGCGGCCTTTTCACCCTTGATCCTCAATTCGGAGATGGAGGTGAAGTAGTGTTCGCCGCCGGCCGTGCCGATGATGCGGATGCCTTCGCAGGCTACGGGATCAAAGTTGAAGGTCCAGACCTGACCGCCGGGCTCGTGGTCTTCGGAATTGGCGGACACCGGGTAGCCGGAATCCGCGTCGACGGCGACCCATTCGCCGTTCTTGAGCGCTTCGAGTTTCAGGCCGTCGGAGAAATAACCGCCGTCCCAGAAGAGCATGCCTTCGTAGTATTCGACGGAGGTGACGTTATACGTCTCGCCGCCGAAATCGTACGCATACCAGACCTCGTGAGGCTCCGTCGCCGCGATGTAGGTGTCGTACTGTCTCTTGTCGACGCCTTCTTCGCCTTCGTCGATCCAGTCAAGGTCGTTGATGACGTTGATGTCGTGGTTGCCGCCGCCCTTGGGCTCGTCGATGTTGGTGGAGGGCGTGAAGAGACGGGTGATGTAGCCGGCTGCGAGGTCGGCTTCGGTCTTCGCCGCTTCTTCCACGGCCTTGGCTTCCGCTTCGAGACGGAGCGCTTCTTCGTGCGGATCGCTCACGACGTAATCGTCCGGGACCTCCGCAAGCACGCGGATCTCGGCGCAGGAAATGAAGCTCGCCTGACCGCCCGCCATGCCCGCAATGCGGATGCCGTCGCATTCGACGGGATCAAAGGTGAAGGTGAAGGTCTCGAAGGGATCGCCGAAATCGTCCTGGAAGAGGCCCGCCGGGTATTCCGGATCGCAGGAGACGCCGTCAAGCTGCGTCCATTCGCCGTTCTTCAGGATCTCGATGCGGTTGGTGCCCATTTCGAACCAGCCGCCGTCCCAGAAGTGATTGCCTTCGGTGAATTCGAACGCCTTGACGGTATAGGGCTTCGGGAAGGTGTAGCCGATGAAGTCCTCGCCGGGTTCGGAACGCGCGCAGTAGGTGTCGTACTGTTCCTTGTCCGTGCCTTCGAACACGCCGTCGTTGATGACATAGATGTCGTGGTTGCCGCCGCCCTTCGGCTCTTCGACGGAGACGATCGGGGTCAGCTCCTTCTCGACGAACATGTCGGCCGCGCTGACGGAAACAGCGAGCGCCGCGCTGAGGAGAAGGATGCAGGAGAGAATCAGAGAGAGTTTTTTCATGGTATCCTCCTTGTGGATGATCTTGGTTGATGGGAATCTATTGACCGCCGGAGGAGGTCCCTCCGGGATGGGCCGTGGATGGGAGCCGCGCGGATCAGTCGAGCTTTTCGTACGCCTTGACGGTGTCCTCGATGTCCTTCACGAGCTTTTTCTGCAGGGATTTTTCCTGCGATGCCAGCATGTCGTAGTTTTTGGATACGAGCATGCCGATGGAGTTGACCAGATTGCCCCAGCCGTAGATGTAGGCCGGGTCGTAATACATGGTGCCGAGGATGATCGTGAGCATGCCGGTGGACTCCTCGTCGCGCGAGTACTTGTACATCAGGCACTTATCCACGTATGCCGCGCGGACGGTCTCGTGCGACGCCGCGTTGAGGGCTTCCGTCACGAATCCCGCGAAGTCGAGGTCGCGGCAGTTCTGCGGGATGATGAAGGCGGCGGGGAAGTTGCAGACCATGTGGCGGTATTCGGCCTGTTCGGCGGTGTATTTCGGCATCGGAAGGACGCCGAAGTCGACCTCCATCTCGCGGAAGCGCGCCAGATTCTGCATGCATTCGACGTAGAACAGCCCCTGGTTGTTCATGAACATTTCCTCCGCCTCTCTCCACGCGCGGCCGAGGGCGTTGATGTTCTGCACGTTCTTGCCCTTGTGGTAGAAGGTGAGGATCTTCGAGAAGAGGTCGAACGCCTTTTCGTCGAGCGGCTTGTATTCCGGGTAGTCGTCGGCGTTCTTGTTCACGAACTCGACCTCCGCGCCGTACATCAGGGCGAACGCGGTCCGGTCGAACGGGGTGATCATGCCCCACTGATCGCGCTCGTTGAGGTTGCCGTCGCCGTTCAGGTCGACCGTGGCGTCCGAGGACAGCTCGAACAGCTTGTCGACGGTCCATTCGTTCCGGTCGACGAGCCCGTACAGATCGCCGATCTGATGGTTCTCCGCGAGCTGCTTGTTGAACATCACGCACCAGGTCAGATCGAGGTTCTGCAGGTTCATGTCGCCGTAGCAGTAGAACAGCCTGTTCCCGACGGAGAGCGTCTTCCGGGCGTTCTGGTCGAACCAGATGTTCCCGAGATCCAGCCCCGGCAGGGAATTGAAGTTATAGAACAATCCTTCCGTCGCGGAGCCGACCGCCTGGTCCGCGGGCAGCAGCGCGCCGTCGAAATCCGCGGTGTCGGACAAAACGGACGTGCGGAAGTCGTTCAGGTAGGCGGACGACTTGAAGCCCACGACCTTCAGGTTGTACCGGTCCTCGAGCAGCAGGTTGCGGGCGAAGACGGCGTCGTTGAGCGGCTCGCCGGTCTCTTCCTCGGCGTTGAGCTCAAACATCTCCCATTCGCCGGAGTTCGAGTCCCGCCCGATGACGGTGAACGTCCGGCCCTGCCAGTCCGCCTCGCCGAGATAGGCCAGAATGTCGTGCTCCGTCTCTTCCGGGACGGGATCCTGCGCGGTCGGCGTGTCTGCGGTCTGCGTCGGCGTTTCCTGCCTGTCGGGCTTGTTCTCCGAGCAGGCGGTCACGGAGCCGAGCAGCATCACCGCCGCGAGCAGTATTGCGAGTATCCTTTTCATCACGGTCCTCCTTTTCGGTTTTGTCTGCGGTATCCTCAGAGACGATACGCATCAAGCGTCGCCTTGACCATGTCGTCCACCGTGACGCGGGTCTTACCGTACACGATGGTGTTGATGATCCCGCGGCAGGGCGCGCGCCATTCTTCGGAGACTGCGTCGATCCCCTTCATCATGCCGATGATCGAGCCGACCGTCGCGCCGTTGCAGTCCGTGTCGAACGCCGTCTGGACCGCATGGCATACGCTCGTGCCGTAGTCGCCGCCTCCCCAGAGGAGCGCCGCGGAAACGATCATGCAGTTTGACACCGCGTGGCACCAGCCGTATTCCGTATTCTCGTCGAAATCCTCGTGGATCATGCGGTAGGCGTCGTCCCACGGCGCGCCGGATTTCCAGAGGTCGATGATCTTGTCGACGAAGAAGCGCAGGCGGCACTTGGCCGGGACCTCGTCGAGCCCCGCTTCGATCGCGGTGAGCGGGTCGTCCGTTGCGGCGGCCGCAGCGATCACCGCGGCGATGAACATCGCGCCGTAAATGCCGTTCTTCACATGGGAGACCCGCGCGTCCCGCCATGCCATCTCCGCGGCGGCTTCCGGATTGCCGGGATTGATGTAGCCGTAATAATCCACGCGGATCTGCGCGCCGATGTATTCGCGGAAGGGGTTGTAATAGGAGCCGCAGTCCGGGACGGGGATGCCCGCGATGTAGTTGCGGTAAGCCACCCGCTCCGCCGTGAAGGTGGAGAACGCCGGGATCCTGCCCGCCCATCCGCCGATCACGTCTTCGGAGGCGAAGCCCTTCCCGCGGCGGCGGATGAGATCCATCGCAAAGACGGTGTAGTTCAGGTCGTCGTCCACCGGGAAGCCGTTCGGGACATTGTCGCCCCAGCAGCTCGCCATCCACGGATTGACCTCCTCGATCACCTTTTCGGTGAAATCGGCCTTCCGGATGTAATGCGTCATCGGGAGGTTGCCCGTTCCTTCGAGCAGCTTGTTCAGCGTCCCGCTGCGGAGCCCTTCGACGGGCTTTCCGAGCAGGCATCCCGCGACGCGTCCTTCCCAGGCGCCCCGCCAGCGGAGGAGAAGATCGCCCTCGCCGAGCGTCAGGTTCAGCCGATGGCGCTTCGCCGGTCTCGCGGCGCGGATCGCTTCGAGGTCGTCCGGCTCCTCATACGGATAATCGCTCCGCATGGGCGCCTCCTCCATTTCGCCGACCAGCTTCGCGGCAAGCTCCCCGTACGCCGGATCGGCCGCGTGATCGTGTGCGTCGGCCTCTTCGCATTCCCCGCGCAGATGCCCGACATCCCGCCCCTCGTCCCAGGACTGCATCCACTCGATGAGCGGCGAGGATTTCCACAATAGTCTATGGTTCATGATCGAACCTCCTTCCGTATCCGTGAAATCCGTCTTACCGGACTTCGATTTCGGAAATGCTGATGAATCCGTGCTCGCCGCCCGCCGTGCCGATGAGCCGCACGCCCCCGCATTCGGTCGGTTCCGAGAGACGGAACGTATAGGTTTCGTACCCCTTCCCGAAGGATTCGCGGGCATCGGAGACCGGATAGGCGGGCGTGACCTCGCAGGCGCACCGCACCCAGGCGCCGTCCTTCCAGACTTCGACGGCAGGGGCGCCGTCCCGGAACCAGCCGCCGTCCCAGAAGTGATTGCCCTCGGTGAAGGCGATCTCCGAGACGGTTTGCGGCGTATGGTAGAGGAAGCCGACATACGCCTCCTCCGGCCCGGAGCGCCCGTGATAGGTATCGTACTGCATGCTGTCGTTCGCGCGCGCGGCATCGGGCTTCACGCCGTCGCAGATCACGCACAGGTCCTTCGCGCCGCCGCCCGTCGGAGATGCGACGCTGCACACGAGGATCGTATCCTCCCCGCGTGTCTCCGACGCCTCTCCGTGGATCTCCAGCACCACGGGCGAGATCTCGCCGACGCTGACGAAGGACGCCGAGCCGCCCGGTTTGCCCACGAGGCGGACGCCGGAACAGCGGATCGGCTCCGGGAAAGTGAATTCGTAGGTCTCGAACGACGGTCCCTGCTCGCTCTCGGAGTTGCCGGGATAGGGGCGGTCGATCGCGGCTTTCGCGACCTTCCACGCGCCTCCCTCGTAGATCTCGACCTTCGGTTCGCCGTTGAACCAGCCGCCGTCCCAGAAATGCTTTCCTTCGGTGAAGCGGACGCCGGTCAGGGTCGCCTCCATATCGAACGTCACGCCTGCGAAAAGGAAGTCCTTTTTCGCGCCGCCGTCGTAGGTGTCGTACTGCAGCGAGGAATCGGCATTCCCCACCTCCGGGATCACGCCGTCCCGCATGATTTCGGGATCCGGATTGCCGCCGCCCTTCGGGTTCATGACCGTGCAGACCGCATGGCCGGGCAGGGCCGCCGTTTCCCGGACCGTCACGGTCCGCTCGAGGGCGATCTCGCTTCCGGACGCGCCGCGGACCTCGCACCGCACGGTGTATTCGCCGGGCTCCGCGTAGGTATAAACGACCGGCTGCACGTCGCAGACGAAGCCGTCGCCCATATCCAGCTGCACGGAATCGAGCTTTTCGCCGAATTCAAAGACGGAGAGCCGCACCGAAACGCTCCTGTCCGCGCCGCTTTTCACGTCGAGGTTCGCGGAGATGCCGTCCGGCCATTGTTCATAGGGGACCGGGACCGCTTCGGCGTCGAGCGGGATCCGCCATTCGCCCGATTCGCATACCGCGCCGGAGAGCGTGAGCACCTCCCGCGTCTGTCCGAGTGCGAGCTCCATGACGTGCCGGAAGGTGTATTCCGTGTTGGAAAACTTCCGTCCGTCCCAGTCGAGGTCCTTGGTGTAGATCTCGTCGATCCGGGACGCGCCGAGCCAGCTGCCGAGGATCGACGCCGCGCTGGACGGGTTGCAGTCGCTGTCCTGCCCGCATCGGGTCGAAATGCGGATCGTTTCGCCGAGGTCGCCGTTCCCGTAGAGAAGGCCGATCGCGACGTAGCCGGAATTGAGCTTCGCGTCGATATTGAGGTCTCCGGCGCACTCCGGGCATTTGTCGTCGTCCGCCCAGCGATCCTCGAGCATCTGCCAGTTTTCCTCCCAGCTGTCCCCGCGCCGGTACGAGTCCAGCACGTCCTCGATGAGCGCGCGGAACCGGGTGTTCTCCGGGATCACCGCGAGGCCGTCCTCCACGATCTCGGCGACCGAGGAAGCGCGGTATGCCGCCGCATGCATCGCCGCGAGAAACACCCCGCCGTACACGCCGTCGCCGTAATTCATCATGTGCCCGATTTCAAAGGACCGCTGCGCGGCCGCGTTGACGAGCGCCGGATACATGATCCCGAGAAAATCGCATTCGATCTGCCAGTCGATGTCGTCCGCATGCACGTTGCAGACATAGCTTCCGGAATCCGGCGGCAAGAGGCCGTTGCGCAAGTTTTCACGTCCCTGCAGGTTGGCGTGCCAGAGCGGGAAGGCGGAGTCGCGGAATTTTTCCGCCAACTGTTCCACGCCGCACAGAACGCCGTGCTCCTCCATTGCGTCCATGAACGGGATCTCGACGTAGAGGTCGTCCTGCCCGAACGCGTCGTTGATCGCGGAGGAATGCCATTCCGGCATCTCGTCCTCCGGGATGATGCGGCGGCACCAGCGGAACTCCGTCGGTCCGGCCCACGCGACCCCGATCATGGAGCCGATCCAGCCGCCGAGGATCCGGTCGCGGAGCTCGTCGTCCGAAATCGCGAACATCCCGTCGTCCGGGGTCCCGGTCTCCTCCGCGGGAAGCGTTTCCGCCGCGCTCTCCGCAGGGACCGGTTCTTCCGTCCTTTCCCGCTCGCACGAAGAAAGCGGCAGGGCGGCAAGGAGCACGGCGAGGATGAGCGAGAGGACGCGTTTCATGGGGAAACCTCCGGGGCACGGGCGGAGCGTATTCGTCTCCGAATTATATGCTGTCTTTATTATAAGTTGGCAGAAGACGGAATTCCACCGAAAAAGAACCTTATCATGAGCAAAAAACACTCTGCGCTTCCGGTTTGTTTTTGCCATACCGTACAGAGTGAACAGTCTAATCCCATTTCATTTGTTAAAACAGCACAAAACTGCGCGCGCGGGCCCGATCCCTCTTGATTGTTTTTGAAGCATACGGTATAATAACACCATAACGTCCGATCATTTGCGGAGCAGCCATGGAACCGAACACGATTGCCGATTATCAGGAGTATCTGGAAAGCGTCGTCTATTTCCCGATCGAATACGACGAGAACTATCCCGTCTACTACTTCGAATATACCCAGCGCACCTTCAATCACAAAAAAATGCACTACCACAACGGCTTCGAGATCGGCGTCTGTCTCGAAGGCGAGGGGATCTTCCTGGTGAAGAACAAGGTCTATCCGTTCCGGAAGGGGTGCGTGACGTTCATCTCCTCCTCGCAGCCGCACATCGCGCAGAGCCCGAACGAGTTTCCTTCCCGGTGGAAATACCTGACGATCGACTGGGAAAAGCTCTTCGGACAGAAGGAGATCCAGGTCAACCGGAACGTGATCTGGAACGAGGAGATGGCGCGGCTCGTGGAGATCATCTATGCGGAAGCGGAGCGTCACGACGAGTCGAGCGTGGCCGTCATCACGCATCTGCTCAACGCGCTGATTCTGAAATTCCTGCGCTGCGAAGGAGAGGCGGAGCTCGACGAAGCGCCCGCGGCCAAGGTCATCGACCCGAAGATCTACGCGTCGATCAAGTACATTCTCAATCACTACGGCGAGCGGCTTTCGGTGAAGGACCTCGCCGCGGAGAGCAATTACAGCGTCAACTATTTCCGCAAGCTCTTCACCGAGCAGACGGGGGTGACGCCGCTCAACTACATCACGAACATCCGGCTGCGCATGGCGGCGATCCTGCTCCGTTCCTCGGACCGCACGATCGTCGACGTCGCCGAGGCCTGCGGATTCAACTCCCTGTCCTCCTTCAACCGGTGCTTCCGCGATCAGTACGGGACCACCCCCGCCCAGTGGAGGAAGCAGTGGTAGGGAAGAGGACCGGCAGATACGGATTTCAGCCCGCACGGTTTTCCCGACGGACATACCGCCGGAGAAAAAGAAGATAGAAGGGAGAATACCATCATGACGATTCGGATCGTACAAAAGAATTCGGATACGGAGTACGCCGCCGGAGAGCTCGCCCGGTTCCTCGCGGAATTCACCGCATGCGAAATCCTCCGGGGGGAGGGCGAAGCGGATTGCACCGTCATGCTGGCCGTCGATCCCGCCCTTGACGCGCAGGCATGGTCCGTTCACGGGGACGGGCGCGCGCTGACGGTATACGGCGGGAATCCCTCGTCCGTTCTCTGCGGCGTCTGCGATGCGCTGGCCGAGGCGGGGATCCTCTTTGAGGCGACGGGATACGCCGCGCCGCTCGGCTTCGATCTTGACGCGCTGTTCCGCACGGATCGGGACGTGAACCCGAAGTTCCGTCTGCGCGGCGTCCGCCAGCACATCAATTTCCCGATGGACATCTCCTCCTATCCGCTGAAGGACGCGGAGGAGTACATCCGCGCGCTTGCCCGCATGCGCTTCAACGCGATCACGTTCCACAGCTATCCGGGTCAGTGGCACGGTACGAGACCGGGCGAGCGCGCCGGACACTTTTTCTACGGACAGGTGCACCCCGTCCCCGCCGCCGATCCGCTGACCGCCTCCCGCATCCATAACCGCAGGATCTACTGCATCCCGGAGGCCGAGGCGATCTTCGACGACGAAGCGAAGCGGGAGGAATACGCGGTTTACTGGCTCGGCGAGGTCATGAAGACCGCGAAGGAGGCCGGCATGACGGTCACGCTGTCGGTCGAGATCCTCTCGGACGACACGGACGCCGATTGCCGGATGCTGAGGAAGCTGTGCGAGACCTACCCGCACATCGACACCCTCGAGCTCATCACTGAGGAGTGCGGCGGATTCCGCAGTCAGGAGGGCGTGACGCGCGGGAATGTGACGGAATTCCTCACCGGGCTGTTCGGCGATGAGATCCTCGACGGAGACGGGCGCGTCCCCGGCCTTCCGGAAGGGATGCCCGGTCAGCTCGGATCGTCCGCCGTGTGCCTCAGACGCATGCTGAACGTGCTCGGGCGGCGCGGGGACTGGTACGATCCGATGGAGAAGAAGCCGGCGCTCCGGGCGGGGCTCTATCTCACCGACCGCGACACGCTGTGCGTACTGCGGCCGATCCTGCGGCGGAATCTGCCGGCGGGGATGACGATGAGCCTGCTTCCCGCGCACGGCGCCCTCGCCGCTGCCGACAACGTCGAGAACACCGGGACCGTGCCCGCCGACTGGCAGAACACGATGTTCTATTCCTGGGCGGAGTTCGACGGGAACATGTACCTCCAGCAGATGTCGACGGAGGGGATCGAGAAGCTGACAGCGCTCCCGCCGACGGATTCGTCCTACGGCGTCTGCATCAACCACTGGCGCACGGCGGAAAACAGCCTGACGATCTCCTACGCCGCCGAGGCCGCGATCAGCGCCATGCCCGCCGACGCGTTTTACTCGAAGCACGCCGCGCGCCTCGGGATCGCCGACACGGAAGCGTTCGTCCGCTTCTGCCGGAGGATGGCGCGGCTCGATACGGTCAACCGGGACAACCTCTTCAACATCGGCTTCTGCGCCGTCGGATGCTGGCTCGGCTGGCACCGGAGCGGGGCGTACATGACCCCGCGGGGCTACAAGGACGCCGACTACCGCCATGCCATCGCCGAATACGAAGCCCTCAGCAGAGAGGCGAAGACGATCCTTTCGTCAGCCGGAACGCGGGAGGGGATCGCGCTTCTGCGCCTCTGGGACAACCGCTGCCGAACGAGCGTGCTGCACGTGCGCTCCATGATGACGCTCGAGGAGCTGAACGGCGTCTTCGACTACGATCATCCCGCACCGCTCACCGAAGAGCAGGCCGAAAAGATCGCCGCCATTCTGAAGCGGTCGCGCGGGGACGCCGAGGCATATCTTCATCTCTACGGCGCGCTGCTGCCGGACCGCGGCGGAGAGGGACAGCTCGTGAGCTATTTTGAGACGACGCTCGTCTACATCGACGCGATCGCGGCCGCCTTTGCGGGGACCGGGACCGATCGGGTGCGCGCGGCCTTCGATGAGCCGCCCATGCCCGATCCCGAAGCGCGGTGACGGGGACGATCCTCAGAAGCCGGATCATCGCGCCCTTACCCCTGTTTCCGGCGCCGCGGACACAGAAAACGGCTGCCGCCCCTCTCCTTTTTCGGGAGAGAACGAGCGGCAGCCCCGTTTGTTGTTTCAGGCTCAGAGATACGGCTGCATGTCCTTCGTCAGCTTTTCCTCCATGGCGATGAGCTTTTTCGCGTAGTCCTTGGACTTCTCATCCGCCGCCTTGTACTGGTTCAGGTATTTCGAAAGGGATTTCACGCCCATATTGCAGCCGTCCGTCATCAGATCCGCGACCGTGTGATCGCCAGGGTTCATCATCAGTTCGGCTTTGGTTTTCAGCCAGGACATGGCGGACGCCATCACGGGCGGATCCTTGCCCTGATCCTCAAACCGGTTCAGGTGTTCCCGGATGTCTCCGGCCAGGGCCTCGTGCTCGCGCTTCGAGCTGTCCAGCAAGTCGCGCAGCGCACCGTCGCGCACGTCGTTCATCACATCGCCGATGGCGTCGACGCCCATTTTCGCTCCCGCGTCGCATTCCCGCAGCAGCCGGACGGTATCTTGTTCAATCATCGTTTCAGCCTCCTTTCAGGCACTGCTCCAAGGATGCCCGATTCGAGGCGGTTTTATGCCGAGCGGACGGCAGATGCGATGATTTTGACGGCGCGGGTTCGGATCACAGCTTCGTTCCGCAGTTCGAGCAGAATTTCGCGCCGTTCGTCGGGGAGCCGCAGTTCGGACAGAACTTCGGTGCTTCGGCAGCCCCAGCGGGCTTTTCGGACGCGGCGCCGCCGAGCGCGGCCTCTGCCTGCTTCTGCGCCTCGGCCATCCGTTTTGCCATCTCCTCCGGCGTCATCGCCGCGATGGCTTTTCCTTTTTCCATCAGCGCGATCTTCTTCCGGCCGTTCTCGTCCGGTTCGATATGAAGATCGGAGAACGCGCCGAGGCGGATTTGGGCGGTGGAGAGCGCGGCTTCGCAGGCTTGGCGCAGTCTCTGTTCCTGGGCGGGGAGATCCCGATAGGAGCAGCGCTCCGACGCGAGGGTCTGGAGCTCCCGGATGAGCGCAGCCCGGGCGGCGGTTTTGACGAAATCCTCCCCGAGCGCGCAGTCCGCGGACAGCGCACAGCTCAGTTCGAGATCCAAAACGCCGTATTCGGGATCCGCGTAGGAGGCGGGGAACTCGATCCGGACGGCGGGAGCGGTCGGCGCGCTTTTCATCTGCCCGACGGTTTCGGCGATCTCCTTCGTCATCAGCAGATAATACCCGTACCGCTGGATCCCTTCGCGGTTCCGAAGGGTGCACTTGAAGCCGTAGGAGTAATCGGGCATGGAATACGGATTGCGCAGCAGAACGTCCTTCAGAGAGTTGTTATTGTAGATCTTCTCCGTCGTTCTCACGTCGCGGATCGGCAGATCGAGCAGATACTCGGCAAGCCGCAGCCCGATCTTGTTCCGGAGGCGTTCGCCCTCGTTCGGGATCTGAACGGCGTCGTTGTTGAGCTGGACCCGGATCGCGGAGATATACGGATGATCCACCCGGATCACCGCGTAGAACATGTACATGTAGAGGATGTGCTTCGGGTTGTAGCTGACCTGCTGCCCGTTCACCGTCTGCTTTTCTTCCCGCTGCGTCTGGACGATATCGATGTCGACGTCCGTCACCTGGTCGAAGCGGATCACGTCCGGGTTGCGGTCGATGATCTGGCTGATGTCCGTGATTTCCTTTCTCTCGCCGAAGAGGGAGGAGGCGCTGTCCTCGATCGCGGCAAATACCCGCGCGTCCTCGTCGATGACGATGGAGCCGTACTCGCCGAAGCATTTGGTCGTCTTGAACGCGGCGAGGCGTTTTTTGTTCTCCTCCCGGTCCGCGAGCTGCGCGCGGATGGATTCTTCCGAGGCGGATTTATAATCCGAGAACCACGGAGACAGCTTTTTTGCGCAGTCCTTGCACAGATTGCCGTCGGCGAGCTTGTGCCCTCCGAGCAGCCCGATCTTGGCCCCGCACACGGAGCAGTTTTTCTTCTCGAAGAGTGCCATTTTCTTTCTCCTGTTCTGGTATGATTTGATCTCTTTCCGGACTCAGCCTTTCGCCGACCACACGTAGAACCCGTAGATGGCTTCGGCGGAGATCCCCGTGTTCACCCATCTCGGCCAGAGCGCCTCCACGACGATGACCCCGTCTTCCTCCGGCGCGGAGAAGAAGTACGCGTCCCCGCCCTCTTCTTTTTCCGGCTGCGGCAGCGCGATCATCTCGAGGAACCCGCCTTCTCCGTCCGACTCGTAAAACATTGCGTTCACGATCCACGGGACGTTCCCGTCCGCGAACGTGAGACAGAGCCGCTCGCCCGGCTGTACGATCAGCGGATCGTAGGAGGCGCTCAGGGGATCCGGGCCTTCCTTTCCGGAGACGGTGTCCGTCTTGGTCTTTCTCCAGTTATAGCTGAGCGGCTCCGACGTCCTCTCGCCGGCATCCGACGAAAGGGTCAGCGCGGAAGGCCCGTCGGGCACGTCGCCGGGAATGAACAGCTTGTCGCACGATACAAGCGCGCAGGACAGCGCGAGAACGGCGGCGATCCACAGCATCGGGATGATTCGTTTTTTCATTTTCTGCCCCTCCGGT
Organism: Clostridia bacterium; assembly: GCA_017540285.1. GTDB lineage: Bacteria > Bacillota > Clostridia > Oscillospirales > CAG-272 > UMGS1696. The sequence continues at coordinate 15,990 of JAFYBI010000460.1, forward strand.
CATCAGGACGGTATGCGGTTTCGTCGTACCGGCCAACCGGGGATCGGACCGATCCCCTCTGACAGTATTATATCGGCGCGCCGGGCCAATAGCAAGAGATCGCGGAACATTTCACAGAAAATTCACCGTTATTTCCCGCGAAAACCTCCTCCCGCGTCCTCCGGCGGCGATTCTTTTCGGATTTGCCGGTTCCTGTTGCAAAACCGGGCGGTTCGTGCTATAATAGACGGGAACGGAACTGCCGATGCGGCAGCTCGCGGTTCGCACATCAACCGATCCTACGATCAGCGATAAAAAGGAGGATTTTTCCATGCGGTTCAAGACAATGCTCCTCTTGGTGCTCACCGTGCTTCTGGCGGCCGGTACTGCGATGGCGGCGGAAGCGGCGGATGACGTCACGGCGATGAAGGCGGCGAAACCGCCCGTCATCGACGGCAGCATCGACGAGGTATGGGACACGACCGAAGCGATGAGCGCTCTGGTTTATGACAACATGGAGTGGGAGTTTGCAGATCTCACGGATATGGACATCGCGACCGGATACACGAAGGTGCTCTGGCAGGAGGATACGCTGTATCTGCTGGCGGTCGTCACCGACAAGACGATGGATTCCGACGCGAAATCCGTCACCAACGGCATCAACTTCTGGGTTTCCGAGACCGATTCCGGCAAGGAGAGCTTCAACGAAGCGGACGGCGACTGGCACATCTTCTGCAACGCCGACGGCGGGACCAACTACTACACCGGGAACAAGAACGTCTACGGACAGGCGGAAATGGCCGCCGAGCGCACCGCGGACGGTTACATCGTCGAGGTCGCCGTCCCGGTGATGACCTCCGGCTTCGAATACGCCGCGGGGAACAAGATCGGTTACAACATCTCCGTCGACGACGATCAGGACGGGGACAACAACCGCGACACGTTCACGTCGTGGCAGACCTATGACGGAAGACCTTACTGGGAGAAGACCTCCGCGCTGAATGAAGTGACGCTCGTCGGGGGCGAAGGCGCTTCCGCCGGGACATCCGCCGCCGATCAGAAGGTCCCGGTGGACGTCGTGGAGATCCCGGAAAAGGCCGTGACGGTCGACGGCGTCATCGCGGACGGCGAATGGGACGGCGCGACCCGCATGCTTCTGAACATTTCCAATACCTCCACCTGGACGGAGAACGGCGCGGGCATCGTCGGCACGGACGGCTGGTCCAAGCTCGGCCATACCGACGACGACTTCTCGACGGAGCTGGCGTTCACCGTGGACGGGGAGAACCTCTACATCCTTCTCACCCGCAAGGACTCCACGCTGAATTTCGCCTCCGACAACTATCAC
>JAFYBI010000461.1 GCA_017540285.1 Clostridia bacterium
ATCGTGCGGGTGAAGAAAACGTTCCTGCCCGCGGTGCACATCGACACGGACGAGGCGAACGCCTGCGGAGGAACGAACGGAGCGAGGGCATATCTGATGGGCAGAACGGATACCGTATTCAAAAAACCGGCGCCGGGACCTAATCCCGCGTCGCCGATCAAAAAGCTTCCGCGCGCGGCGGAACCCGCGCCGAAGGCGACGTGTCTCACCTTCTCCGGGAAGCTGTTCAACGAGGAAGCGGCGCGCGAGACGGTGAAATGCAACACGAGCGGAACCGTCACGCTCAGGGAAGGGACCCTGGTGACCGCCGCCGCGAAGGACATCCTGAACGCCGCGAGGATCAGGATCCAATTTATCTGAAGGAGCTGCATATGGAAATTGCAACCGTAATCGGCCATGTATGGGCCACCAAGAAAGAAGCCACCCTGGAGGGCAGCAAGCTGATGATCGTACGTCCCTACGCGGGCGACCCGTATGTGGCCGCCGACGTGGTCGGCGCGGGGATCGGCGAGGAAGTGCTGGTCGTTTCCGGCAGTACGGCCCGCCGCGCGCTGGGATCCGACAACTGCGCGATCGACAACGCCATCGTGGGGATCATCGACACGGTCGAGGTCGACCGCGAGCTCGAAGCGAAGAAACAGGCCGCCGAGAAGGCGAAACCGAAGAAATAATCCCTCCTTTCGGACGGGATGAGGAAAGAGCGAATCAAGATGGACGAAAGCTGTCTTTACAAGATCCAGAAGGCGGGCGTGATCGGCTGTGGCGGCGCCGGGTTTCCGACGCACGTGAAGCTGAACTGCCATCCGAAGTATCTGATCGTCAACGGAATGGAGTGCGAACCGCTGCTCGCGACGGGGCGCTACGTCATGCGCCACTACGCGCCGGAGCTTATCGACGCGCTGTATAAGATCGGGAGCGAGATCGGGGCGGAGGAATGCATTATTTCGCTGAAGGAGACCTATGAGCCGGAGATCGCCGCGCTCGAGGAGGCGATCGCCGCCTCCGGACACGAGATCGGGATCAAAACGGTGAAAAGCTTCTATCCGGCGGGCGACGAGCAGGTCGTGGTCTATGAGACCACCGGAAACGTCGTGCCGTCTCTGGACATCCCGATCAGCGCCAAAAGCGTCGTGATCAATCTTTCGACGCTGCTCGCCTGCTACAACGCGTTTCTGGACGAGCCCTTCACGCACCGGCTCGTGACGGTCGCGGGCGCCGTGAAGGAGCCCTGCGTCGTGTACGCGCCGATCGGAACGAGCTTCTGCGACTGCATCGCGCTGGCGGGCGGTCCCGACCGCGACATGTCGGAACTGACGATCGTTTCAGGCGGGCCGATGATGGGCCAGCTCCCGGGAGACGATCCCAAACAGATGTTCGTCGAGAAGACGACCGGCGGGATCCTGCTTCTTCCGAAGGAGACCTATAAAAACGAGCCGCTCGATCTCGCAAACATCCGGAAATCCGCCAGGACCTCGTGCATCCAGTGCACGAACTGCACGGAGATGTGCCCGCGGCATATGCTCGGCCATCCGCTTGAGCCGCACAAGATCATGCGCGTGCTCGCGTACAACGAGCTTGCTGACGTCATGGACAATCCCGTGATCCAATCGGCCGCCCTGTGCTCGGAATGCGGCGTGTGCGAAGTGTACGCCTGCCCGATGATGCTCCGTCCCCGGAGCGTGAACGCCCTGATCAAGAAAGAGCTCGCCAAAGCCGGTTACCGGCATCCGAAAGCGGCGGAGCCGACCGTCCCGCACCCGATGCGGGAGGACCGGAAGGTGCCGACCCACCGCCTCGCGACGCGCGTCGGCGTGGGCGCCTTCTTCGGAAACCTGATCGACACGCTGAAGATCGCGGAGCCGGACACCGTGCACGTGCTCGCGAAGCAGGGCATC
>JAFYBI010000462.1 GCA_017540285.1 Clostridia bacterium
CCTGACGGACGAGATCGACGTGACCGCTCTGCGCCGCGCATGCAGGACGGCGGGCGTGTCCTTCACGGCGGCGATCCTCTGGTGCGCCGCGTCGACCGTCAACGCGCACGAGGAATTCCGCCTGACGGAGCTCGACGCGCCCGACTGGGAATCCCCCCGCCCCGCGGTCTGGGACGTCGTGCATCCCGTGTACAACGTCTTTCACCCGGACCGGGAGACCTATACGGCGGCGTTCACCCTGTATGATCGGGATTTCGCCCGCTTTGCCGCCCGGATGAAGGAGGACGCCGCGCGCGCCGAACGGCTGGACGGCATGGGCGTGCCGACGCCGCCGAACGTCTTCGAGACCTCCGCGGTCCCGTGGCGGCATTTCACCGCGGTGGGAGCGGAGACCGGGGTCCCCTCGCTCGCCCCGATGATCGTCTGGGGCGGATTCCGCGAAACGGACGGACGGGTGCTTTTGCCGCTCTCGATCGCCGTTTCCCATGCGGCGGCGGACGGCTTCCACCTCGCGCGGTTTCTGAACGAGACCGAGGCGCGCTGCAGCCGGCTGGCCGAAGAGATCGGAGGCGGAGAATGAGACTGTTCGTCGCCGTATCCCTCACAAAAGAGCAGCGGGCCGCCCTGCTCGCGTATCAGAAGCTTCTCGCGAAGACCGCGCGGGCGAACTGGTCGCGGGAGGAGAATCTTCACATCACCCTCGCCTTCATCGGGGAGTACCCGGACGCGGCCCCGGTGATCCGCGCGCTGAATGCGGTCCGTGCGCCGTCCTGGTCCCTCGCGCTCGACGGAGCCGGGCATTTCGGGGACGTTCGCTGGGTCGGCATCTCGGACGGCGGCGCGGCGGTGCGGCTGGCAGAGGATGTGCGCCGGGCCCTGAAGGACGCCGGGATCCCCTTCGATCCGAAGCCCCCGAAGCCGCACATCACCGTGGCGCGGCAGTTCCGCGGGGAAGCGCCGGACTGCGCGCCGGAGAAGGTGTCCGGCGAGATCGCGTCGTTCGCGCTGATGCGTTCGGACCGCATCGACGGGCGGCTTGTCTATACGAAAATCTGGGAAAAGAAACTCGACCGCCAGGCGCGGGAGGAACAACAGGAGTAAGATGACCTTATGAAACACGGATTTATCAAGCTAGGCGCGGCCGTCCCGGAGACGAAGGTCGCGGCCCCCCGGAAAAACGCGGCTGAAATCTGCCGCCTCATCGACAAGGCATACGCGGAGGGCGTGCATGTCCTCGCGTTTCCGGAGCTCTCCATCACCGGATATACCTGCGGCGATCTCTTTCTCTCGGACGCCCTGCTCGACGGCGCACAGGAGGCTCTTCGGACGGTCGCGGAACACACGGCGGGCAAAAAGATGCTCGTCTTCGTCGGCTGTCCGCTGCGGGCGAACGACCGGCTGTACAACTGCGCCGCCGCGATCTCGGACGGAGAGATCCTCGGCGTGACGCCCAAATCGGCGATCCCGAACTACGGGGAATTCTATGAAGCGCGGCACTTCACCTCCGGCATGGGCAAGGAGGCCGAAGGAACGGTCGTATGCCTCGGGATGGGGGACGGGGACGTCTGGCTGCCGCTCTCCTCCGCCGTTTACGGCTGCCGGGAGGTCCCGGATCTGGCCGTCGGCGCGGAGATCTGCGAGGATCTGTGGGTGACGGGATCGCCGTCGGAAAAGCTGGCGGCGGAGGGCGCGACGGTGATCGTCAACCTCTCGGCGTCGAACGAGACCGTCGGGAAGGACGAATACCGCCGCACGCTCGTGAAGGCTGCCTCCGGGAAGTGCGCCGCGGCATACATCTACTGCGACGCGGGCACCGGCGAATCGAGCACCGACGCCGTTTTCTCCGGGCACTGCCTGATCGCGTCGAACGGGGCGATCCTCGCCGAAAACGAACCCTTCGGCGGCGCCGATCTCACAACGGCCGTCGTCGACGTCGGACATCTCCGGCACGACCGGCGCAAGATGAATACCTGGAAGGGAAGCGCAGGCGGCGCCCCGTCCTTCTCCCTCGACGTCCGGGAGACCGACCTCGCCGGCGTGATCGACCCCCGGCCCTTCATCCCGAAGGCGGATGCCGACCGCCGCGCCGTCTGCTCCCGCATCCTCGACATCCAGGCGCACGGGCTCGCGAAGCGCATCCGGGCCGCGCACGCCTCGACCTGCGTGATCGGGCTCTCCGGCGGTCTCGACTCGACGCTGGCGCTCATCGCGTCGGTGCGGGCGATGGATCTTCTGGGCCGGGAGCGCAGCGGCATCCACGCGCTGACCATGCCCTGCTTCGGCACGACCGAGCGGACCCGCTCGAACGCCGAAATGCTCGCGCAGTCCTACGGCGTGCGGTTCTCGACGGTCGATATCAAGGAGGCGGTCGACGTGCACTTCCGCGACATCGGGCACGATCCCGAAAACCGGTCCGTCGTGTATGAAAACGCGCAGGCCCGCGAGCGCACGCAGATTCTGATGGACATCGCGAACGCGGAAAACGGCCTCGTCATCGGGACGGGGGATCTCTCGGAGCTCGCGCTCGGCTGGGCGACCTACAACGGCGACCACATGTCGAACTACGGCGTCAACGGCGGGATCCCGAAGACCCTGATCCGGTACGTCGTGGCCTTTGTCGCGGATACGGACGGCGACGAGCGGACGCCCGACGGGAAGACCCGGGGCGAGATCCTCTGCGACATCCTCGCGACGCCCGTGAGTCCGGAGCTGCTGCCGCCGAAGGAGGGCGAGATCGCGCAGAAGACTGAGGACCTCGTCGGGCCGTACGATCTGCACGA
>JAFYBI010000039.1 GCA_017540285.1 Clostridia bacterium
ACGGGGCTCGGACCCGCCACCTCAACCTTGGCAAGGTTGCGCTCTACCAAATGAGCTAAATCCGCGTATGCCTCCGGTCGGAATTGAACCAACGACACGGGAATTTTCAATCCCCTGCTCTACCAACTGAGCTACAGAGGCTCATGTGCCGGAATCAGAAGATTGAAGGCACGACCCGGACGAGACTCGAACTCGTGACCTCTAGCGTGACAGGCTAGCGTTCTAACCAACTGAACTACCGGGCCAAACGTCCCCGACGAGACCGCATTCGGTGCGGCTCCCGCGCTGACGGATTAGATTATACCACACGGGCAGGTCTTTGTCAACCCTTTTTTCAAAAAATTTCGGATTCCGATCCGTTTTTTTCGGCGCCTCCGTTTTGCTGCCGGAGGACTGCCGAGAGCTTCGGAAAACGCGGCTCGAACGTGAAAAAGCGGTCGAGGAGACGCCCGAACAGCGCGATGAGCGGCGCGTTGATAACGGTGATGAGGATCGTGCCGACGCCGAAGCCGTTGAACCCGCCCGTGAGGAGGAACGACATCGCGGCGGACAGGATCAGCATCGCGGCGTCGTTGACCTGCTTGACCCGGTTCACGTCGAAGCCGAAGCGGTCCGCGATCTCCCGCACGAGAAGCTCGTAGATCTGGATCGGCAGGGAGGTGCGGAAGACGAACGCGATGGCCAGGGCCGTGAGGAGCTCGCCGGCGATGAAGGCGACGATCCGGACGAGCGTCGATTCGTAAGGCGCGTTCCCGCCGAGGAGGAGGAGCCAGCCGTCGATGGCAAGCCCCGCGATCACCGCCGTTCCGAAGGAGAGAAGATACCGCCAGCGGAACCGCTGCACCGCCGCGCACATCAGAAGAAGGAGCACGCCCTGCCATACGTATTCCGCCGTCCCCTGCGTGAACCAGGGGAAGAGACCGCGCAGGGCGTAGTGCAGGATGAAGGGCGGGGCGGCGATCATCGAAAGGCCGAAGTCCGCCTTGGTGCAGAGCGCGACGCCGAGCGCGCAGACCACGATGCCGACGACCCACGCGGCCTCGTTCATGCCGCCGATTTTGCGGGTTCTTTTGCTGGATTCCATGAGTTTTCTCCGTGTCGGATGAGATCGGGAGCGGTGCTTCCCGTGAAAAAGGACAGGCTGAGAAAAACGCAGCCTGTCCGCGCCGGATGACCGGCTTCGGTAGTTATACTGTGTGCGGATGGGAGGGACCGGCCGCGATCCCTCCCGCTGTTTTCGGTTACAGTCTCTCGAACCACACGTTCCGGAACGAGACCGGGTCGCCGTGATCCTGCAGGAGAAGCGGACCTTCGGCGACGCGGTAATCCGTCACGCCGCCCGGGGTATTCCGCGGCAGCTCCACGTTGTTGTGGATGACGATCCCGTTCTGCAGGACCGTGAGGAAGCCGTTCTTCACGATCTCGCCGTTCTCGAAGCGGGGCGCGCGGATGTAGATGTCGTAGGTCTGCCATTCGAGCGCGGGTCTGCAGGCGTTGGTGAGGGGCGCGTGCATCGAATAGACCGCGCCGCAGTCGGAGAAATCGGGGGTTTCGATGCCCCAGGAGTCGAGGACCTGGATCTCGTAGCAGCCGTGGACGTACACGCCGCTGTTGCCCTTGCCCTGACCGCTCGCCCACGGCATGTCGGGTTCGCGCCATTCGACGTGGATGTGTGCGTCGCCGTAGGTCTCCTTCGAGACGATGTCGCCGTGACCGACGGTCATGACGCCGTCCTCCACGGTCCAGTTGATCGGGGAGCCGTCCCGGTGCGTCCACGCGTCGGTCGAGGTCCCGTCAAAGAGAATGACTTTTTCCATCATCGTACTGTCCTTTCCGTTTGATCCGCAGGGATGCGGTTCTGTCAGCACCATTATAGTCTCTCCGCATGCTCTTGTCAAGGGGTTACGGCGCGGAATCCGCTTCCGCCGCGTGAGAAAGCAGCGCGGAGGCCGTGGCGGGGGTGACGGTGTAGATCATCGTCGACGAGAGGGGGGAGCAATAGACGTCCGTCTCCGTTTCCTCGCCGAAGAGGAGGGTGTAGGAGGTGTCGAGGTAGTTCGTCGCGGTCGTGTTGCCCGATTCGTCCTGCGAGGAGACCGCCTTGCGGTAGCTCACGGTCACCGCGCGCCCGCCGTCGAGCCCGCAGGCGGCTTTTTCCTCCTCCGACGCCGCGTAATCGGTGCAGGTATAGAGATATACCTTGCCGAGCGCGGTGAGGATCGCGTCGATCTCATCGGCGTCGGTCACGGTGCGCTCCGCCTCGCCGTCCCGGACGGTCACCGCGTTCACGTATTCCCGCGACGACCACTCGGACGAGGGGATCGTGTCCCGCACGAGGAGGTCGTCGAGGGACTTCGAAAAGGTCGAGGCGAGGTTCTGGGAGACGAGGTAGATCCCGCCGTCCGCCATGAGGTAGTAGGAGCCGGAGAAGCTGTTGTAGTCGCCGGTCTTGTAGGTGTGCTTTTCGCCGCCGTATTCCGCGGTGATGACGCAGGCGGGGTCGTCGAGACCGTAATCCGCGGGCGCGCCTTCGTCGACGGTGCGGGAAGCGGTGATCGAGGCGATCGCGTTCGCCATCTGCGCCATCATCGACGCGTTTAGCGGGAAAGCCGGATCGGCCTCATACCGCCACGCGCCGTTCACGACGGTGAAGCGCAGGGGATCGCCGTCCTTGGTCCGATATTCGAGCGCGGTCATGTCGGGGAGCGAGAAGTCCGCCACGGTCACCGAGGCGTCGTCTGCCTGGGCAGCGAGGGCATCCGCCGCCGCTTTACGCTCGTTCGCCTCCGAGAGGAGCTTATAGCCGACCAGGAGAACGGCGAGGACGAGCACGAGCGCGAGCAGGGGGATCAGAGGATTCTTTTTCCGGGTTTTCATCATTTCCTCCGTCTGCGGAACCAGATCACGAAGCCGATGGCCAGCACGGCGACCGGGATGACGATCGCCACGACGGCGGACCAGACGCCGGACTGCGCTTCCGTCAGCGTCAGCGCTTCGACCTGCATCAGCTTGCCGAGGATCGCGAAATTGGTTTTGTTGCCGTTCATCCAGTCGATGACGGAGAGGAAGAC
>JAFYBI010000463.1 GCA_017540285.1 Clostridia bacterium
GTCGCGGTCGCGGTCCCAGCCGTCGAAGTTGTTCGGGTTCCACGCATATTCGAGAGAGGACCTGATCCCCTCCCATTCGCCGCGGAGCCATTCGTCGGAGCCCGAGATCTTCCACTCGCGCCACGACTTGATGACGCCGCCCATCTGCCCGTCGACGCAGGCCCGCCAGTTCCCGTGCGGCCTTCCGAGCGGCAGCTGCATGCGGAACTGCATCCGGCCGTCTTCGTCGCGGTTGTATTTGAAATCGGTTTCCCGGATCGAGCGCTCGAGGGCGGGGAAGAGGAAGCAGAGCGCGTAGGCGTAATTCCAGACGTGCGTGCAGGTCCCCTCGCAGGAGCCGGACGACTGGTTGAGGCCCTCCCAGCCGTAGAATTCGCCGTTTTCGAGACGCCACACCGTCGCGGTCTTGAGCACGGAGAGGGTCGCCGAGATCGCCTCGGTCACCTCGCCTGGCAGGGTCGAGGAGAAGAGCGCGTCGCGGAAGCGGACGGTCCCCGCCCAGAGGGAATCCCAGTTGGCGAGGGCGTAGGTCGCCGTGTCGCGCGAATCCTCGAAGATCGTGGCGTAGTAGTTCTTCCACGTCACGTCGCGCCCGTCCGCGTCCTTCATCGGATTCCAGTAGTTGTAATTGTTCGGCGTGTTCCATGCGAGCACGAAGCGGAAGACGGCCTCCTCGCCCGCGCCGACGCGCTTCTTCGTGCAGACCGTCGCGTGATCGCCGTTCCCGGGCGTGTCATAGCGGCGGTTTTTCAGATCCGGATGCTCCGTGAAGTTGCGCCAGAACGTCTCCACGGCGTCGGACCACCCGCCCCGGTACCAGTACTCCTGCACGGAGCCGGAGAGATCCGACGTGGCGACTGTCATGTCGCGCCGCTCGGGGGAATCCGCCGGGGTGCCCTCATCCTGTCCGAGGAAGATCCCCTCGATCCGGTAGCCGTCGAAGTAGCGGTTCACGCCGTTCGGGGAGGGATTCTTCACGGAGAAGGCGGCGGAGAAATCGACGGGGTCCTTCGCCGTATTTTTGATCCTGATCTCGAAGAACGCCGCCGGGATGCCGGAGTCGCGGTCGTTCAGCGGAATGAAGGGGTTGAACGCCGTGAGCGTGACCTCGGCGGGGAAGTGCTCGTCGGAGAAGTCGATCGCGGCGGTCGGGAAGGTCCCGCGGAAGGTGTGGCGGCGGAAGTGCGGAAAGCCCGCCATCGTCCCGCCGGGCATGCCGTGGCCGAAGTTCATGCCGAGCTGGCCGCTGTAATGCTCGTCCATGTCCCCGTTGAGGATGCGGGCGTCGAGGAGGCGGCCTTCGGGCGTTTCGGCTTTCAGGGCGATGTGGGAATACCCGTGGATCGAGCCCTTCGCGGGGCGGTTCCAGATCTCCCAGTCGAGGAGACGGCCGTTGCCTCCGAGTCCGACGGAGCCCGTCCCGATCCCGCCGAGCGGGAAGGAGATCGCGCGGGTCTTCTCGCCTTCGTAAGTCGTGCGGATCATGGCAAAGTCCTGCCTTTCGTGTGTGTTTTCCCCCTGATTATACCAGTTTTTCCCCCGCTTTGCAACCCGGGGCGGGAAAAATCAAAAATTTCAGAAAAATTTTCGTTTCGGATGTAACAAAAAGGCCTCCCGATCGGTTATAACATAGAAAGGGTAAAATCTGCGCGAAAGGAGGCGGAGCGGATGGCGAAGGACGAGCGCCCGGCGGAGAGGGTCTGGCGGCAGGCGAAGGATGCGATGCTTGCCGAGGCCCGGCGCATCCTCGGGGATACGGCGGACGCGGAAGACGCCGTGATGGACGCGATGGAGCGGATCGTGAAAAACGAAGTAAAATTTTTGACGCTCGGATGTAACGAAACACGTGCGCTGGCGGTTATATATGTCAGAAACACCGCGATCGATCTCTACAACGCCAATGCGAAGCGCCCCCTGCCCCTCGAGGAGCTGCCCGAGGACCTCGAGGATCCCCGGACCCCCGAGGATGAGGCGGTTGAGCGGGACGCGGTCCGGAGACTGCTCCGGCTCATCGAAGCGATGCCCCCGTCCTACCGGGACGCGCTTCTGCTCCGCGTGCACTACGGGATGACGAACGAGGAGATCGCGGCGGTTCTGGGCCTTGAAGGCGGCACGGTGCGCACCAGACTGTCAAGGGCAAGAGAATGGCTGAAAAAGCACGAAAGGAGGAGCGGCCATGCATGATTTCGAACACGATCTGAAGCGGGCGGCGTCGGCTTACATCGAGAAGACTTACGCCCCCAAGGAGAGCGAAGACACGTCGTCGCTCGAAGACCGGGTGGGGTCACTCCTCAGCCGGGAGGCGCCGGAGGGATCCGCGCGCGGAAAGGAGGTTTCCTTTATGAAAAAATCAAGAAAATGGACGGCGGTGATCGCGGCGGCGGCTTTGATCGCTCTGCTCGGAGCGGCGGTCGCGGCGGGTCCGATCATCCGCAATCTCATCAACACGAGAACGGCGCAGCAGAGCGTCGTGCAGCTGGACGAGGTGCCCGAGGGCTGGATCGGCGTCTATACCGTCGAAGACCTCGACGCCGTGCGGGACGACTGCGAGGCGAACTATATCCTGATGGCGGACCTCACCTTCGTCCCCGAGGATTTCGAGGACGGCGGCCGGTTCGCGGGCGGCTGGGAACCCATCGGCACGGACCGCCACCCGTTCATCGGGACGTTCAACGGCAACGGCCATGTGATCCGCGGGCTGTATGTCACGAACACGAAGGAGATCGCCGTCGAGGAGACGAAGAACTACGTCGGCCTGTTCGGGTACTGCAAACTGTGGGCGAAGTCCGATTACGCTTCCCCGGAGGAGATGACCCCCGAGGAGGCTGCGGCGGGCGGCTATCAGCTTTACGAGGATGTCGAAATGATCGACGAAAACGGCAATCTTGTCACGACGTACCTGTATATGAGGGGCCGCGCCGGGGGGTATATCAAGAACCTCGGGATCGAGGACAGCCGGATCGTCGGCGTGTATGACGCGGACAGCTTCGGCAACCGGCTCTTTGTCGGCTCCGTCGTCGGGTATTCCGAATACGTCATCAACTGCTACACGAAGAACGTGACCGTCGAGGCCTCCGTGACGGCTCCGATGAAGGAGAATACCGATTTGCCGGCCACGGGCCCCTGTACGAATCCGACGTATTACAGCCTCTCCGTCGGCGGCATCGCGGGCGGGTGCTATCTCATGGACTGCTGCTGGTCGGACGCCTCCGTCACGGTCCGGGCGGACGACACCGACGTCCCGACGTGGCACATCGGCGGCCTCAGCGGGTATGCCGTGACCTGCATCACCTCGTATTATGGCGGGACGGTGGACGCGGGGACGCTCCCGGACGACGGCATGGTCTATATCCTCAAAAACGACGTACCGCACATCCTGACGAGAGCGGTCTTTGAGGAGATTTCCGGACGCCTCGAAGCGATCGACGAATTCAAAGCAAACTGCTTCATGGCATACTACTGCCTCAAGGAGGCCGGGATCCCGTCGGCATGGCGCGCGGTCGCTCTCGATCTGATCGCGGACCGTCTCGAAGAGGAGGATCCGGCGGGCATCGACATCTATGTCTGCGACCCCGATCTGAAGCCGCGCGAATACACAGGGCTGTCCGCTCTCGTCGGGGAGGCGTTCACGGACGGCGGCTTCGAGGCGTACTGCCGTGAAAACGGCGTGAAATACGGCTGCTACTACGTCTACGACCTGCGCGACGACCCGGCTCCGACGTTCGAGGGCTTCGATCCCGCGATCTGGACCGACGACGGCCTGCCGCAGCTGAAGATTTTCGTCGATTAAGCGACGAATGAGGAGTTGAGCATTCTGAATTCTTAATTCTGAATTCTGAATTCACTCCTCCCTCCCAATTTTCTTCATTTCCCTCTGGCAAAATCCGCCCTTCTGTGGTATAATCGGAGAGAACAATCCCCGATGCCACAGGAGGGCGGTTTTCATGTCCAATCTTCTCGTCGCGGTCCTCGTGCTGCTCTATACCTTCCAGTCCGCGTTCTGCAACCTCTATGCAAAACACTATCCCGGCAAGAGCGCGCACGCCTCTCCGCTCTACTCGGTCCTCTACGGGCTGCTCGTCGCCCTGGGGACCCTCGTTTTCGCACGCTTTGCGGTATATCCGTCGCCGCTCACCTGGGGGCTCGGCATCCTGAACGGCACGGCGCTCGTCGCCTACAACACGCTCCTCATCCGGGCGGCTGCCCTCGGCCCGTTCTCGGTGACGATGATCTTCAACCTCTCGGGCGGCATCCTGATCCCGCTCTTCTGGTCCGCGCTCCACGACGGGGAAAGTCTCTCCCTCTGGCAGTACGCCGCCATCGCCGTCATGCTCGTCTCCTTCGTATTCCTCAATCTCGAGGAGAAAAAGGACGGCCGGGAGCGGGAGAAGGTCTCTCTGCCGTTCCTTTTGACCGTGACCCTCCTCGGCTGCGCCAACGGTCTCTACGGCACCCTCATGAACACCGTCGAGCGGGCCTTTGACGGCGCGGAAAACGCGGATATGATCGCCGTGACCTTCGGTTCCTCCGCCGTGCTCGCGCTGATCCTTCTGATCCTGCAGGCGAAGGGGGAGACGCCCCGCGCCTTCCGCCAGACGGGAAAATCCGCCCTCTGCGCTCTCGCCGCGTCGGTGTCGGCCTGCGCCGCGATCAATCTCCTGATGCACGCCCTGAGCCTGATCAACGTCGCGGTGCTCTACACGCTCAACAACGGCGGCGTCCTGATCGTCTCGGTGCTCTGGTCGGTCGTCATTCTCCGGGAGAAGCTCGGACGGCTCAAGGTCGTCGGGCTGATCCTCGCCATCGCCGCGGTCTTCGCGCTGAGCGTACTGTGAGAGGCGGATTATTTGATCTCCTGCTCGAGATTTCGGAAGAGCTCGGAACGGAAGAAATCCTCGATGCTGATCTCCAGTCCGTCGCACAGCTTTTTGACGGTCGAGACCGTCGCGCTTCGGTTGCGTCCGCTGATGATGTTGTTGACGGTGGACTGGGTCACGCCGCTGATGGTGCTGAGTTTGTTCACGCTGATCCCGCGCTCCTCGCAGAGCTCGAGGATCCTTTGCCGCACCGCTTCGCCAATACGCATGGGTATCACCTCAATTCATGAAAATGATACCCTTTTTTCATGGAAAAGATTACCCCATTTGAGTTATAATAACCCAAAAGAGGTGACATGGAATTGAGAAGCAAATGCTTTCTGATCGGCTGCCGCGACACACCCGAGGCTCTGTATCCCGCGATCCTTGAGGCGGTGAAGGAGCACATCGCGGAACGAGGCGTAAGAGAATTCCTTGTCGGGCATTACGGCGCTTTCGACCGTCTCGCGGCTGCTGCGGTCCGGGAGGCGAAACGCACATGTCCGGAGGCGCGGCTGACGCTCCTTTTGCCCTATCATCCGGGCGCGCGTCCGGTCTCGGCGGAAGGATTCGACGAAAGCTGGTATCCCTTCGGCGACGCGCATGTTCCGGCGCGAGCTGCGATCGTGCGGGCAAACCGGCTTGCGGTTCGGGCGTCGGACTTCCTCATCGCGTACGCGCCGTATCCGGGAGGGGGCGCGCATGAAATCGTCGGATACGCGCGGCACTCCGGTCTTTGCGTGACGGAACTGTTCGTTCCTGCAGAATTCCGCCCCGATTTATGCGGAGGGACTGGACAAACTCCGCCGGATGGTGTATAATCATACAGAACAACTGGAATATCTGCGGAGGAACCCCCATGAAACCGAACATCACCCTGCTCGACGGCGCGATCGGCACGACCCTCTGGGCCAAGGCCGAGGCGCACGGCTGGAAGAAAGAACCCGTCTGGACCTACAACCTTACGCACCCGGAGATCGTCTCGGAGATCGCGCGGGAATATGCCGACGCCGGATCGGAGATCATCCTCTCGAATACCTTCGGCGCGAACGGCCCGTCTGTCGCGCGTTCCTCCTCGTACGAGGTCCGCCATGTCGTCGCGGCGGGCGTGAAGCTCGCGAAGGACGCCGTCGCGGGACGCGGGATCCGGGTCGGCCTCGACGTCGGACCGCTCTCCGAGCTGATGGAGCCCTACGGGGGTCTCGAAGAGGACGAGGTCGCCGAAATCTACGCCGATATGTTTTCCGCAGGCGCGGAAGCCGGCGCCGATCTCATCTTCCTCGAGACCTTCATCGATCTCGCCATGCTGCGCGTCGCGGCGGAGAAGGCGAAGGAGTACGGCGTCCCGGTGTTCTGCTCCCTCTCGTTCGAGCGGCTCGGGAAGACGATGATGGGCAACTCGCCGGACGACATGATCGAGGAGCTCGAGCCTCTCGGCGTCGACGCGATCGGGATGAACTGCTCCCTCGGCCCCGATCTCGCGGTCCCGATCATCGAAAAGTTCCGCGGCAAGACGTCGGTCCCGCTGCTCTTCAAGCCCAACGCCGGGATGCCGGTGTTGAACCCGGACGGCACGGAATCGGCAGCGTTCAGCGCGAAGGCGTTCGCCGACGGCGTCATGCCCGCGCTCGACTTCGTCGATTACGTCGGCGGATGCTGCGGCAGCGCCCCGTCCTATATCCGCGAGCTCGCCGGAAGGATGGGGAAGAACTGAGGCGAACGGGAAACATAATCAATTCATAGGAGAATTTACCATGAAGAAGAGCAGATACCTGTTGATTGCCCTGCTCAGCATGATCCTTGCCGTGATCCTGACGACCGCCGCTTTGGCGGAGGATCACGGTGCCGTTGTCGATTCCGGCCAGTGCGGGGATAACCTGA
>JAFYBI010000464.1 GCA_017540285.1 Clostridia bacterium
CCTGAACGTGCGATAGGCGAGATGGAACTTGTTCCATCCGCCGTCAGGCAAGCACCCCATTGAGCTACGGTACAGTTTTCTCACGGTACGCACGTTGAGGGTTGGAGTCCAGAGGCGAGGAACGGCGCCTCTGGGAGCGGTGATTGGCAAGAGGCCGGCTCCGGAGGCCTCTTGTCCGCCAGCCGCGCAGGCGAAAAGAACGATCGGCTCAGCCGATATACAATCCGCAAGCGTTAGCGCGCCAGCTGCATAAACGCCAGCGGGCTTGCGCAGTGAGCCCGTCTCCTGTCCCCGGGCACCGCCCGGCCCGGCTGCCGTGCGTCATTTTTCATTTTCTTCTCGCTTTCTCTTGACATTTCCTCTCTTTCGTGCTTTAATATAATGTGATCAATCTGTTCTCCGGCCCGCGGAGCGTCGACCCTGAAAAACGCCCGGCGCACGGGACGGGGCCCCCCACTGGAGGTATCTCATGTCCGTGAAACAGCTCTCCGTTTTCGCCGAAAACAAAAACGGATCCATCTACGAAATCTCGAAGACCCTCAGCGACAACAACATCAACATCCGCGCGTTCTCCATCGCCGACACGCAGAATTACGGCATCCTCCGCCTCATCGTGGACGATCCCCGCGCCGCCGCGCTTGCCCTCTCCTCCGAGGGACGCATCGTGAGCGTCACCGACGTCGTCGGCGTGCAGATCCCCGATGAAAAGGGCGGCCTGACCAATCTTCTCCGCATCCTCACCGAGGCCGAGATCTCCGTGGAATATCTCTATGCCTTCGTCGCCTCCGACGCCGGTCACGCCAACGTCGTCCTCCGCGTCGAGGACAACGCGAAGACCGAGGAGCTCCTCATCGCGGCGGGCTTCGCGCTCTGCACCGACGAGATCCTGAAAAAGGCGTAATATGCCGAATCCCCGCTTCCTCCACGGCGCCTTCCCCGCCCCGCGGGATCGCCTCGTCGGACTCTTCTACTTCCTCTGGCTCGGCGAGCACGGACGCGGCAAGCCCTATGACATCTCCGCCATCACCCGCGCGCATCCGGACGCCGGACAGCACCCGGACGCTCCGTACTGGGGCGGCGTCGGGACGTATCACCATTGGGGCGAGCCGTTTTACGGGTATTATTATTCCGACGACGAGTGGGTCGTACGCAGGCATGTCAAGCTCATTCTGCAGGCGGGCGTCGATTTTCTCTTCTTCGATACCACCAACGCCGTCATCTACGAGAATAACGCGAAGCTGGTGATGCGCGTCCTCGCCGAATACCATGCCGCGGGCTGGGATATTCCGCGGGTCATGTTCTATACCAACACCCGCTCCGGCGAGACGGTCCAGCGCCTCTACGAAGCGATCTACAAGCCCGGCTTCTGTCCCGAGACGTGGTTCTGCCGAAAGGATAAGCCCACGATCATCGCCGTGCCGGAGGAGTGCTCCCCGGAGTGCCGCGCGTTCTTCGATATCCGCCTGTCGCAGTGGCCGAACGAGGCCGACAAGGCGGGCGGCTGGCCGTGGATGGACTTCACCCGCCCCCAGCGCGTCTTCCCCACCCTCGACGGGACGCCGGAATGCATCAACGTCTCCGTCGCGCAGCATCCGCAGATCCGGTTCGGCGACTCCGTCCTCTACGGGGAAACGGCCAACCGCGGACGCGCGTTCCACGACGGCGCGAACGATCCCGCTCCGGACGCCTACACGAGGTGTTATAACCTCATCGAGCAGTTCGAGCGGGCCCTCGAGGCGGACGTCCCGGTCACCCTCGTCACCGGCTGGAACGAGTGGATCGCGGGACGCTGGCCCGGCACGCCCGAACGTCCGATCCTCTTCGTCGACTGCGCGAATTACGAGTACAGCCGCGATATCGAAATGATGCGCGGCGGCTACTTCGACAACTATTACAAAACCCTCTGCGAATACGCGGCGCGGCTCAAGGGCCTGCCGGACGAAGCGGTCCTCGGCGCGGGCGGATCCCTGACCTTCCCCGGCTATCCCGACGGGACGTTCGCCCGGGACGCCGAGGGCTACGGCACGCGCTATGTCAACCGCACGGGACGGTACGGCATCCGCTCGGTCGACGTGCGCCGGGAGGACGATTCGCTCCTCTTCGCGCTCCGTGCCGACCGCCCGATCGATCCGGACGACGCCGGCGGGACGTTTCTGCGCCTCTGGGTCAAAAACGCCGACGGAGGGGAGATCCCGGACAACGCGATGCGCCGCACGGTCCTCACCGATACGGTCGAGGTGCGCGTGCCCCTCTCCGCCGTGACGGGTCCGGCCGTCGATTTCAAGGCCGCGGACAGCCGGGAGGAGATCCGCTCTCCCGAGGACTTCTACGATCACGGCGACGTGCTCCCGCTCGGGTACGCGTGGTACCGGGTCGTGCTGGCACAATAACCGCTTCCACGAGAAGGAGCTGTCGCAAAAGGAACTTTGTGCTGGTTGACTATGGAATCCACCTTCCAATGTGCGTAGACGATTACAGAAGCATACGGGTGGAAAGCTGCATGAGACGTGTCATTCCGAGGAAGGGCCCGGGGGCCCTGATGTGGGAATCCGTACTCCTTCATGAACGAACAGCCATTTTTCATGGCTTCTTCCCTCATACAGGGGATGCGGATTGCCACGTCGCAGGTCTCGGGACCTGCGCCTCGCAATGACACATGACAGTCGGTGCGCAGCCATGCTCTGCAACACCGTCGCGCGCCTATATACAGAACAACGAAGGGACTGCCGCACTTCTCCGTTTCAGGAGCAAATGCGATAGTCCCCTTCTTTTGCTGTTCTTGACTTATTGATGCTCCGCGAGCCAGATCGACACGCGGGACTGGATCCGCTTCGCGCAGCCCGCCGCGTCCACACTTCCCCCGAGGAACGCCGAGACTTCCTCGCGGATGATCGCGGTGACCTCCTCGTTGAGTGCGCCGCCCACCGGGGACACCGGTTCGTCGAGGAACGCCTTGATCCGGTCCGCGTCTTCCTTCGTGAAGTACGTCACGACGCCGGGCCGGTCCAGATCCTCCGTCGTCCGCTGATCGTCCGGATTGTCCGGGTCGTAGGTCCCCCACGAGGCCGAGCCGTCGTAGTAGAACTCAAACCGGTAGCTGTAATACTCCTCGACCATCTGATCGAACGTCGAGCGCAGGATCGGGATGCCGTCGTAGTATTCCACGCCGTCCGGATCGAGGATCGCCTTCATCGCTTCCCACGCCGCGTCGAGGTTCTCCGCGTACTTCGTGATCACCGCCGTCGTCGTGGAGGCGAGCTTCGAACCGCTCACGCCCGCCGATGCACGCGGATAGCCGATCAGCTTGTAGTCCTTCGTGCCGAACGCCATCTCCAGATTCAGAAACTCCGCGATGTCGTAGAAGCTCACGTTCTTCAGCGCGACCTTGCCCTCGTGGTACAGCCGGTACTGCTCGTCGTAATCCAGCTCTCCGAACGCCGACTTCGTATGATACTCATCCCACGTCTTCGGCAGGCTCTTCACAAAGTTGAGGAAGGCGAGGAAATCCGGGTCCTCGAAATGACAGACCGCGTTTTCCTCGTCGATGAAGGTCCCGTAGCCGTCCCCGAGGAGATACGGCATGCTGTCCTGCGTCAGGCCCTCCATCAGCTCCACCCCCTCCGGGAGAGAGGCGGCATACTCCATCATCTCGCCGAGCGTCCAGCCGTCCTGATCGGCGTATTTGCCGAGGAGCGCGGACGTCGAGAGGAGGGACTGAACTTGCACCTCGGTCGGCAGCCCGCGCAGGGTTCCGTCCGCCGCGGTGAAGGCGGAGAGGACCACGCCGAAGAGGTTGTTCCTGTTGAATTTCTCATCCTTCTCCACGAAGGGCATGAGATCGGTGTAAAGATTCTTCGAGAAGAGCGCCGAGATCGGCGAGGAGGCGTCATCCACTCTGCCCAGCACGAGATCCGGCTTGTAGAGCCCGTTCACGAGCTCCGTCGCGAGCTTCCGCTGACCCGCGCCCCAGTCCTCGTTCGTGTTGTAGCGGGAGTAGTCCGTCGTCACGATCCGGATGTCCGGGTGCGCGCGGTTGAATTTCACGATCTTGCCCGGGATCTGATAGCCGAGATAATCGGCGTACGCCAGCTCGATCACCGTGATCGCCGAGAGATCGACGTCCGCCGCGTGCCGCCAGACCGACGGGGAGCGGTACATGCTCTCCTCGTCCGTCGTCTCCGCGAAGAGGATCGTCTCCGCGTCCGCGACCGCGAGGATCTGGGCCTCGCTGCGCGACAGATTCGAGTTGATGTAGTTGAGGATCGGGGTCGAGGCGTATTTCCCGTCCTTGCCGAGGTCCGCCGCCCAGACGCCGTCGTCGTCGGTGTAGTAGAAGTCGTGGCCCGCGCCGAAATAGACGTCGCTCACGCCGGAGGGAAGGTCTGCCGCGCTGCCGAGCTTCTTCGCCGCCTTGTCGATCGGCGCGATGCCCACGCTGTCATTGAAATACCCGACAGCCATGACCGTGCCGTCCGGAGAGGCCGCCATGGAGTTGATCCAGCCGGGAGACGAGACGGCGAACCGGAGGGTGAAGTCGCGGTTCAGGACGACGATCTCCTGGTCGAAGTTGAGGTAGATGTCCCCGTCCCCGTCGGCGGCGATGTGGTTGATGAAGAACCAGCCGCGCTCGGAATCCGGGAAGAAGGTCGAGAGCTCGGGGCTGTCCGTCCGCTCCCCGTTCGCGTCGATGCGGGTGAGATACCAGCTCTCCGCGCCGCTCTGATCGTCATAGTTCTGCCAGAGGAAGACGGTCGAGTCCTCGCCCGCGATCACGGTGCTGACGTACCCGTCGCCCGGGGCCTCGATCTCCTGCTTCCGCACGACGCCGTCCGCGTTCAGCGTGAAGGCCGCATATTCCGTGCGGTAATCGGCGAAGCCCTCCTCGTCCGGCTCGCCCTCGATGAAAGCCGACGCCGCGCAGCTCAGCTCACCCGTCTCCGCGTCCCAGGTGACCTCCGCGCCGTCGAGGATCGAATACGGCTCCGGAAGCGCGTACACCGTCCCCTCGAAGACATGCTCGAGGATCTTCGGTCCCTCGTCTGCCGCGCCGTCTCCCTTTTCCGTTTTTTTGCAGGCCGCGAGCGGGAGGGCGAGGGTCAGGGCCGCCATCGCCGCCGCGAGGATTTTCCGTTTTTTCATGTGAAGCTCCTTGTTTTTTGTTCGTGCTCTCATTATACCAGATCCTCCCGTGAAGATGCAAGGGCGGGGGGATTAAGAATTTCTTAAAAACGCGGAAAAGGGCCGACAGGGGGACCGGCCCTTCCGACGGAATCCGGGGATCAGTCCCCGAGCTCCTCGTTCTGCATGATCTTTTCGACCATCTTCGAGATGTTCTTGTTGAGCACCTTCCGCTGTTTCTCGGACGTCGAGGCCCAGTTCTGGTTGTTGCTCGTCACGGCGCGGAAATAGATGTCCGTGATGTCGGAGAGGTACTGGTTGAAGAAGCGGCCGAGCTCGAACGAAACGGTCGCGCGGACGATGTCGTACATCTGCGCGTTCACGTCGTCGATGGAGTACTTCTTCTTCATGTTGTTCTCGAAGATCGCCGGGGTGGTCAGCCGGTACGCCTCGGACGCCATGCACTCGAGCACCGCCTGATCGGTCTCCGGGATCGCGCTGTCCCTCGAGACGGCGTACAGGGTGATCGGGTTGCCCATGACCGTGCGGTAGTTCTGCTGGTTTTCGTCGTACTTCGGCACGGGCAGGATGCCGTAGATCAGCTCGGAATCGCGCAGGGCCTTCGACGCGTAGTGCGCCCGGTTCACGTTGAAGAGCGCGCGCCCCTCCGTGAACGGGGTCTCGTAGTCGCCCTGCTGATAGACCGTATCGGTGGCCTCCCACGGCCCGATCTTGGCGAGCAGATCGACCGCCTTTTCGCTGTAGAAGTCCTCGGAGATCTTTAAGATCGTGTCGGGGTCCTTCTCGACGAGGCGCAGGCCGCTGCCGGTATAGAACGCGTCGTTGTGGAAGTCCGTGAGCGTGAACCCGAAGCCGTCGTTGATATCCGCACGCCCGTTGCCGTTGAGGTCGCGGTAGCCGTCGGCGGTCAGCTCGATGAGCCGGTCGACCGTCCACGTCCCCTCGAAGACCATGTCCGTGGGGATCGGGAGGTTGTAGTCCTCGAGGAGCTGCTTGTTGTAATAGATGCAGTACATCATGTGCAGCACGTTCGTGGAGATATCGCCGGAGACGAAGTAGAGCCTGTCGTGGATCAGCGATTCCTCGAGCAGGTTGTCGGGCCACCACGGCTTTTCATAGTCAATGTACGGCGAATCCTGCAAGGTGCGGGTCAGACAGTTCACGACGGACGCGCCGATCGTGCGGGAATACGCGGCGTAGATGTCGTACGCGCCGTCCCCGGCCTGCACGCTCGCCTGCGCCACGGCCACGTATTTGTCCTTCGAGCCGTTGTTGCCGGGCGTGCCGACCCAGTTGAAGTCGATCTTCAGCCGGTCCTCCACGTCGATGTTGCGCTGGCAGATCGCGTCGTTGACGATCTCACCGTTCATCTCCTCGACGTCGAATTCCGCGTTTTCGACGTCGCTCCAGAAGAGCACGGACACGGTCTGTCCGCCGAAATCGAGCGCGGGCAGATCGTCTTTGAGATAGCCGTTCACGTCGACGTTTTCGTCGGGCGCCGCTTCGGTCTCGGCGGGCGTCGCTTCACCGGCGGTCGGCAGGGCTCCCTCCGCTTCGGTCCCGGCGTTTTCCGTCCCGGACGAGCAGGAGACGAGAGCCGAGGCGGCCATCAGCGCGGCCAGGAACAGGCAGAGCGTTTTTTTCATGGGATCATCCTCCGTCAGAATGCGTGGTTCTCTGTCCGTATTATGACACATTCCGGCGGGAATGTCAAGGGACTGTGCACATTTTGAAGGCGATGAAGCCGCACTCCCGACCCGTGCGGGTCACGGCGTTGTGCCGCCTGCCGTTCCCGCCTCGGGCGGCCGGGCTGTTTCCGCTCCCCCCGGCGGGGATTCGGCGCCGTGATCGCGCCATTCTGTGTCGATCCCGACCGCTTCCGCGAGCCAGCGGTTGTCCCCGTCCGTCAGCGGCTCGTAGAGTGCGCGGTATGACTGATACAGCACTCCCGCCGTCGGGGCATACTCCAGGGTGATGGTTTCCCCGTTTTTCAGCCTTACCGTGACTCTGCGGTCCGTCTGGATGCTGAGCGGGGACACCCCTTCCCGGTAAGCCGGGCTCTCTGCGAAAATCCTCGCGGGAGGGTCCGCGTCGTCCGGGGCGCTCACGAGACCGCAGAGGATCCCGTAAAACCGCCCGACGCTCTCTTCGCCGCGCATCACGACCGTCGGCACCCGGACGCTCTTTCCGATCCTTGAGCGGTCGAACTCCGCTTTTTCCCACGTCACGCTGACGATGGCCCCGGCATCGTGAACGCCGTAAATCTCTTCCAGGACCTCCCCGAACGTGTATGCTTCCCCGAAGCGGAGCCGTTCCCGGTCATCCGCCGTGAGGAGGCCCGTTTCCGTCAGGCGGTCCGCCGCCTCCTCCGTGAGACAGGATTCAAAGCGGAGGAATCGAAGCATCTCGCATGCCCCGTCCGCATGGCGCAGGATCAGGCGCGACAGGGTATCCGTGTCTTTGAGCCGGAACAGCGCGCCGCTGTCCCCGTACGGTTCGCCGATACGGCCCTCGAGCGTCCATTCTTCATAATGCGTGAGCGGCGCGCTCTCATACGCCGCCAGCCTGTCACGGACGCGGACATACCGCAGCGCCGCGGCTCCCTCCTGCGGCCGGATCGGGAGAAACAGCCATGCGGCGAATACGGCGAACACCCCCATCGCAAGGAGAAATCCGGCGGCCTTCGCGGCGATATGTTTCCGGAGAGGAGCACGTTTCCTCTGCGCGTCTTCCGCCTCTTCGATCCACGCCGCATCGATGTATGCCACGGCTTTCAGGAATTCTTCGCCTCTCACAGCACATACCCCTCCTTCCGCAGATACTCCCGGAGGCCTCGCCGCATGCGGGAAAGCATCATTTTTACCTTGCTCTGCCCCATGTTCATCCGTTCGGCGATCGCCGGGATCGGATCGAGATACCAGTACCGGCGGACGAATACGATCCGCTTTTCCGCCGTCAGCGTCCCGAGATACCGGCCCACCGCTTCGCCGAGCCCGATCGCTTCCATGCGGGCGGCGGTGTCGTCCGGGGCGGGGATGCATTCTTCCATTTCCGCGCTGAGGCTGACGACATCGGCGCGGCGTTTCAGGCGATTCTGCCGCCGGCACGCGTCGACGGAAAGATTCCGGACGATCCGCGCGAGAAATGCGAACAGATACTCGGACGGGTCGTGCGGGGGAATTCGCCGCCACGCTTCGAGATAGGTGTCGTTTTCGCACTCCTCCGCGGTCGGCGCGTCCTCCACGATCCCCCGCGATATGCTCCGCAGGCGCGCGCCGTATTTCGCGGCGGTCTCGGCGATGGCGTCCTCGTCCCGTTTCCAGTACAGCGCGACGATTGCCCTGTCTTCCATGCGTTCTCCTCCTTTTCCGAATCGTCCGCCGTCCGGATCCCCCGGTTGGTTTCGGCGGCTCTCACCCCGGAAAGCGTCAATTCCCCCGCGCCGGTCACGCGAAAACGGAAAAAATCCGACTTTTTCATGATCCGCCCGCAGGCGTCAAAATGCCCCGCAGGAATTACCGCAGGGCATTTCACATATTCTGTCCGGATTTACGCGTTCAGGCTGTTCTGCACGGCGACGGCCACCGCGACGGTCGCGCCGACCATCGGGTTGTTGCCCATGCCGAGGAAGCCCATCATCTCGACGTGCGCCGGAACGGAGGAGGAACCCGCGAACTGCGCGTCGGAGTGCATGCGGCCCATGGTGTCGGTCATGCCGTAGGAAGCGGGACCCGCCGCCATGTTGTCCGGATGGAGGGTACGGCCCGTACCGCCGCCGGATGCCACGGAGAAGTACTTCTTGCCCTGCTCCACGCATTCCTTCTTGTAGGTGCCCGCGACCGGATGCTGGAAGCGGGTCGGGTTGGTGGAGTTGCCGGTGATGGAGACGTCGACCTTCTCGAAGTGCATGATCGCCACGCCTTCGCGGACGTCGTCGGCGCCGTAGCAGCGGACGTTCGCGCGCTCGCCTTCGGAATAGCGGATCTCGCGCACGATCTTGAGCTCGCCGGTGAAGTAGTCGAACTGGGTCTGCACGTACGTGAAGCCGTTGATGCGGGAGATGATCTGCGCCGCGTCCTTGCCGAGACCGTTGAGGATGACGCGCAGGGTGTTCTTGCGGACCTTGTTGGCGTTGCGGACGATGCCGATCGCGCCTTCCGCCGCCGCAAAGGATTCGTGGCCCGCGAGGAACGCGAAGCACTGCGTTTCGTCGCTGAGCAGCATCGCGGCGAGGTTGCCGTGGCCGATGCCGACCTTGCGGCTGTCCGCGACGGACCCGTCGATGCAGAAGCTCTGGAGGCCGATCCCGATCGCGCGGGCTGCCTCCTCGGCGTTCTTCGCGCCGGATTTGAGCGCGATCGCCGCGCCGACGCAGTACGCCCAGCAGACGTTCTCGAAGCAGATCGGCTGGATGCTCTTCGCGATCTCATAGGGATCGAAGCCGGCCTTCTTGCAGATCTCGCGGCTCTCTTCCACGGAAGCGATGCCGTATTCGGCCAGCACGCCGTTGATCTTTGCGATCCGGCGGTCGTAGTTTTCAAATAATGCCATCGTCTGCACCTCCCTTATTCTTTGCGGGGGTCAATATACTTGACCGCCGCGTCCCACTGTCCGTAGTGGCCGGTCGCCTTCTTCAGGGCTTCGTTCGCGTCCATGCCGCCCTTGATGAAGTCCATCATCTTGCCGAGGCTGATGAATTCGTAGCCGATGATCTCATTGTCCGCGTTGAGCGCCATGCGGGAGCAGTAGCCCTCGGTCATCTCGAGATAGCGCGGGCCCTTTTCCTTCGTGGCGAACATCGTGCCGACCTGGGAGCGCAGGCCCTTGCCGAGGTCCTCGAGGGACGCGCCGACGAGCAGGC
>JAFYBI010000465.1 GCA_017540285.1 Clostridia bacterium
CTCGCCGATGAGAGTGCCTTCGAAGAGCGCGGAGCCCGCCGGGATGTCCGTCCCGGACGCCGGGTAATCGGACGCGCAGGCCGCGGTCGTCAGGACCACGCCGCAGAGGATGCCGAGGGTGATTTTCCCGAGAAGTCTCATGCCGTCTTACTCCCCTTTCTCTTGATTCCGCCGAGGACGGCCATGGTCCCCGCGACGAGGACGATGCCCGCCGTCATGACGATCCACTCCGCGTCGGACATGGAAGCCGAACGGGAGAGACGCGGCGCGGTATCAGCCGTCTCCTCCCCTTTTTCCGCGGCCGGTCCGGAATGCTCCGGCGCGGGGATCTCGGCGATCACCTCGGGCTCGGCGTTCTTCGCGGCGAGCATCCGCTGCCACAGCTTGCCGCCCTCGATCCGCGGGTTCGTCAGCGTCACCGGGACCTCGGTCACGACGTTGCTCGTCACGGTCAGGCTCTTGTTCTTGAAGATCTTGCCGTTGGCGTACTGATAATAGGCGTTGTTCGGGCCGGTGACGCGCGCGTAGTACTTGCCGCCCGCCGGGACCGTGATGCTCTCGCCGGTGCCGATCTGCTCGCCCGCGGTCCAGTCGTCGGTGATCTCGAACCAGAGCAGGTAGTCCGAATCGATCTTGCCGTACGACGTCCCCGTCAGCGTCCACGTGCCGTCCCCGTTGTCGACGCCGTCCACGGTCAGGCCGAGGAGGTACTTCGACGGGTTCCAGAGGTTGTTGAACCACGTGTCATAGCGCACGCCGAGGGACTCGAAATACGCGTCGAGCCATGTGTCGAACGTGTCGGGCTGGCCCCAGCGCAGCCAGTTCATCTCCTGGGACTGCCGGACGTCGTTCGCGCAGTCCTCGAAGGTCTGGACGATCTCGGGTTCCGCGAGGCCCATCACCTGATCGACGATCTCCTTGAGCTGGCCGTTCATCTCGGAGATGAGATGCAGATAGTCGCCCTTGCGCCACGCCTGCTCGAACCAGCAGTGCTGCTGCTCGACGTCGTTGTACGCGAAGGTCGTGCCGAAGAGTGTCTGGTCGTACATGACCCACGGGCCGCTCTCGAAGTCCCAGACGGGACCGAACTTGATGACCTCGCCCACATCCTTCGTCATGTACGTGGACGTGCGGTAGATCTCCCAGTTGAGGTAATAGGCGTAGATCAGCGTCTGCGCGGCGTAGCTCCGCTCGTCAACGTAATCGGTATAGTGTTTGCCGAGCTCGTTGTAGCCAGTGTCGGAGAAGAGCGCGTTCTCGAATTCCTGCACGTACTGCGCGATGTACTGCACCATTTCCTTCGTCGGATAGGCGGGGGACTTGATGTTGACGTACATGTTGTGCTTCGTGCGGAAGCCGCATTCGCCGTAATGGTTGCACATGATCTCGAGAATGTAGCCGCCCGTGATGTCGGTCCCCTCGGGAACAGTGGACGCGGTCGCGTAGCTGTAGCTCTTGATGCCCGCCGCGATCGCCGGGTCGCTCTTTTTGTTCGAGATCTGCGCGGTCTTCGTCGACGGCATCGTCGTCTTTTCCTCGAGGTCGGTGACGGTCATCGAGCCGTTGATGTCCATGCGCTCCGTGAGGACGAACACCCCCCAGTAGGCACCGTCGATATAGACGTCCACGAACCGGGTGCACTGGTTGAAGTACTCGTCCTTCACGAGGGCGTTGAAGGTGTTGAACGCCGTCACGTACGACATGCCCGTCGGGTCATAGCTGCCCCAGGTGCGGATGCGCAGCAGGGACCACTTCCTGCTTCTCCCCGCGCCGGGCACGAGCTCCGCCTTCTGACCGAGGTTGATGTTGTAGGAGTTCTTCGTGTTGAGCCGCCCCGAGCGCTCGTAGGAGGTGAGGCCGTGGCCCTTCATGCGGGTCATCTCGCCGTCGTAAACGACCTTGCCCCCCTCGTCGACCATGAAGATCGAGCCCTGTTCCACGTCGCTCTGGGAGGAGTTGATGCGGATGAGCGCTTCGTCGCCGTCCGTCAGGGTGATCCAGAGCGTCGGGATGTGTCCGGCCTGCATCACGTTCACGGCGTATTTCACGTACACGCCCTCGGCCTCGTTGTATTCGTAGAGGTTGGCCGTGTCCGCCGAGAGATCGCAGACAAAGCTCTCCCCGGGCGCGATGAGCTTCCCGGCGGTCTCGTCGTAGGCCATGAGCTTGCCGTCGTAGCGGATCGTCACGCCCGTGCGGTCGAGCGCCGCGGGGAGGAAGAGATAGTATTTCTTTCCGGTCGCCTTCCAGACGGAGAGGTCCTCGGGCAGCGCACCGCCCTCCGCCAGAACGGTGAACGGGGCCTCATCCTTCGTCGAATAGACCAGCGCTTCATCCGCCGATGCGGCGACGGCGAGCGCGATGAGGAGGGTCGCGGCGCAGAGGAGTATGAGGAGCCCCCGCCCCGCGCGTCTTTTGAATGTCTTCATTCCGGTTCCTTTCGAAGTCCCCGCGCCGTTGTCCGGAGCCGCGGGAGCCATGCTGTCATGCGTTTGTTTCGGTTCTCCTGCCCACCTCGCGCAGAATGTCGCAGGCGGGGGCGGGGATCCTTCCGAGGGCGTCCGGCCCGACGTTCAGAAGGTAGTTGATCCCGCGCTCGTTGAGGTGGTTCTTCAGCCGGATCACCTCGTCGGCGCTCTTCCAGTTGTTGTCGAAGCTCTTGTAGCCCCACGTGTCGTTGAGCGTCGCGGGCGTCTCAAAGAGCATCGCGCCCTTGTCGTCCGGGGGGATCTCGTTGTCCCCGGCGGAGGTGTAGTCCCCGTACCCGTTCCCGATGCGGGAATTCACGAGGCAGTCGGGCTGATAATGCTTCACGAGGCGGTAGAGCTCGTCCGTCTGGGCGGGGCTGATCGTGAAGGGGACGTCGAACCAGATGAGGCAGAGGTCGCCGTAGCGGGTGAGGATCTCCGTGACCTGCGGCTTGATCTTCTCCTCAAAGCAGCGGGCGTAGTCCTTCTTTTCGGCGTCCGGGAAGTCCCAGTTGTTCGTCCACCAGGCCTTGCCGCCGCCCCAGGTCTTGCCGGTTTTGTATCCGCCGCCGTCCGGGTGGTTCCAGTCGAGGTCCTGCGAATAGTAGAGGCCGAATTTCAGTCCGTGCCGCGCGCACGCCTCGGCCAGCTCCCCGACGACGTCCCGCCCGAAGGGGGTCGCGTCGACGATGTTGTAGGGCGAGACGTCGGACTTGTACATCGCGAAGCCGTCGTGGTGCTTCGACGTGAAGACCATGTACGTCATCCCCGCGTCGACGGCGAGCCGGACCCATTCGTCCGCGTCGAAGAGGATCGGGTTGAAGGCTTTTGCGAGCCGGGCGTATTCGGCGTTCGGGATGCGGAAATACTGCTGCGCCCATTCGCCGATGTCGTCCATCCGGCGGCCGCGCCACTCTCCCGCGGGGAGCGCGTAGAGGCCCCAGTGGATCATCATGCCGAATTTCGCCGATTTGAACCATTCTTTTGCCGTCATGTCACACCTCGAAACGGAAGAAATCCTTCGTGTTGTTGTAGCAGATATCGCAGACGAGGGTGGCGAGGTCCTCCGGCTCGAAGGGATAGAGCCCGTCCTCGACCCACGTGCCGATCAGGTCGCAGAGGATGCGGCGGAAATACTCGTGCCGCGGGTAGGAGGTGAAGGAGCGGCTGTCCGTCAGCATCCCGAGGAATTTTCCGAACGCGGAGAGGTTCGCGAGCTGCTTCATCTGCGCGCGCATGCCGTCGATGGAGTCGTTGAACCACCACGCGGAGCCCTGCATGACCTTCGGGAACCCGTCGCCGGAGGTCTGGAACGCGCCGAGCACGGTCCCGATGGCCGCGTTGTCGGTCGGGTTGACGGAATAGAGGATCGTGCGGGGCAGGCCTGCGCCGGATTCCATCGCGTCGAGGAGGGAGAGGATCGCGGGGACGCTCATCTGCCCGATCGTGTCGAAGCCGGTGTCCGGCCCGAGCTTTTCAAACATCGCGGTGTTGGTGTTGCGCGCGACGCCCATGTGCAGCTGCATGACCCAGCCGCGCTTCGCGTATTCCCCGGCGAGGTATGCGAGCATTTCGGATTTGAGGAGGCAGAGCTGCTCGACGGTGACGTCCCGCCCGTCCGAAGCGAGCGCGGTTTTGATCGCCTCGTTCGCCGCGTAGGGGTTCGGCTTCACGTACATCGGGTATTCGTCGAGGCCGTGGTCCGCGGTCCGGCAGCCCATGGCATCGAAGAAGCCGATCCGGCGGGCGAGGGCCTCCTTCAGGGAATCGAGATCGGTGACCGCGATCCCGGCCGCCGCGCCGAGCCGTTCGTAATACGCCGCGAGACCGGATTTGTTGATGTTGAAGCACTTGTCCGGGCGGAACGCGGGGAGGACCTTCGTCGGGAAGGTGCCGTCCTCCGCGAGCATTTTGTGGTATTCGAGGGAGTCCGCCGGGTCGTCGGTCGTGCAGAGGAGCTCGACCCGGGAGCGCGTGATGAG
The DNA here is from genome assembly GCA_017540285.1 of Clostridia bacterium. GTDB lineage: Bacteria > Bacillota > Clostridia > Oscillospirales > CAG-272 > UMGS1696. The sequence goes on from JAFYBI010000465.1 coordinate 4,451, forward strand.
CGAGCGCACACTGAACGCGGGTTCCGCGAGCATCTCCGCCGTCTGCCGCCAGATCGCGTCCGCGGTGGTCTCGGAGAGGATCTCCGTGATCCCGAAGAAGCGCTTCAGCTCGAGGTGCGTCCAGTGATAGAGCGGATTGCCGATGAGGGAGGGCATGACCTTGGCGTAGGCCATGAACTTGTCGTAGTCGGAGGCGTCGCCCGTGATGAACTTCTCCGGGACGCCGCAGGAACGCATCGCGCGCCATTTATAGTGGTCGCCGCCGAGCCAAAGTTCGGTGATGTTCGAGATCTGCCGGTCCTCGGCGATCTCCTTCGGGGAGACGTGGCAGTGATAGTCGATGATCGGGAGCTGTTCCGCGTAGCGGTGATACAAAACCTTCGCGGTTTCGTTCGTCAGAAGGAAATTCCTTCCCATGAAAGTCTTCATAGAGTCACCTCGTGTCGCGTCCGCGGGGGACGGCGGATTCGGATTCGGACAGATATTAGATATATAATACAATAGGAAAGGGATTTTGTCAAGGGGTTTCGCGCGGATCGGACAAAGAGACCGCATGATCCGGCCAGAGCCGTTCCGCCGCGCCTCGGATTTCGGCGAGATCGCGGGCCGGACGGTCCCCGAACAATTCGACCGTCACCCGCCTGCCCTTGATCTTCCATTTGCCCGCCACGGTGCCGTCGAGCAGCAAGGCCGGCATCACGATCCCGGCGAGGCTGAAAATGCGCCGCAGGTGCTCCGGTGCCAGGAACAGGCTCTCCTTCTTCTCATACCCGAGCATGAGCGGATCGAAGCCCGCCAGAAACAGGCACCGCGGCGCGTCTCGGTCCGGGATCCCGCGCGGGATGGAATAATACGTTTTCCCGCCGCACGCCGCCGCCGTCACGGGAAGCGCGCCGAGCCATTTCGTGACCTGCGACGCCGTCGCATGGAACCAGTACATCGCGTCATGCACGGTCGCCGGGCCATAATATGTAAAATACCGCCGGGCGATCTCAAGCATCGCTTCCTCTTCCGGGATCGGCGTGAACGACGGCGACAGGGCGAAGGTCTTCTCCTGCTGTGCCGTATAGTGGAGAAAGCCGCGCTCGCACATCTCCCGGATCCCGCCGCCCCACTGGTTGAACATGCTGTCTTCTTCGGCCGACGTCATCCCGGCACGCAGACGGCATATCTCTTTCAGCTCTTCCCTCGTGCGCGGGCCCGCCGAGAGCGCGTCGAGGATCGTATCCGCGAGCATCTTCTGCCTCTCCGGCGTCAGCGCCCAGGCGTCGCGCCGATTCCAGAAGGAGTACCCGCTCCATTCGTTCCGCCGGTAATCCCGCCCGTTCCCGCAGTGCATGAACAGGGGAAGATCGTCCTCGGCAAACACATGAACGGTGCCGCGCACGGTCCAGTTTTTGACAAGTCCGTCCCCCGCCGTCGCCTCGTCCCAGTCGCAGGAACGGATGCGCAGCGCGTGCATGGCGTTCGCGAAGAACTGTGCCTGTACCCCGTTCAGCGCGCGGACCGCCTCGAGCTTTTTCCCGGGCGTCGCAAGAAACTGATTGGCAAGCCGCATGGCTTTGATTTCACGGATCGTCATCTTGCATCGAAAGAGAGGATATGGACCGCATCGCCCGTTCCCCACAGGGAGATCGGCGTGAACGTCAGCTCCGTCAGGACGCAGTCGGTCTTCACGTTGACGCACTGGCGAAGGTTGCAGCGCTCCTCGGCGAGGGTGATCCGCTCCCCGTCCGCCGTGACGCCCTCGATCCGGTATGCCTTGACGAGCGGCGCAGGCATCGTCATCGCGGGCGATTTTCCCGAGCCGTCCTCGAAGATGTTCGCCCGCATCGAGTGCCGCCGTTCGCAGTCGTCCCCCGGCAGGCTCGCTCTGGCGAGGTCGGAATCGAGCGCCAGATGGACGTTCGCGATCCGGACAGGCTCCCGGAACCGGTACCCGACGGTCTCGCCGAGCCGGATACGGACGCCCTGATCGCCCTCTCCGTAGGTGTGATTCGTGCGGTCCGCGCCGTTGCGCAGGGCTTCGAGGCCGGGAGCGGTGAGCTCCGCGTCGCAGAGGAAGGCGGGCATCGCGCGTCTCAGGCCGGGCAGGAAGCACCCCGCCTCCATCAGCCTTGCCTGGAGCTCGCGGATCTTCTCCCGGTACACGCCGCGGGGCGAGAGGCCGTACTCCCGCGCCAGATTCGCCGCGCATCCCGCCGCCTCGCCGAGGGTCGCGCAGGTCGCCATCACCCGCGCGGAGCTCATGGCGGCGTGCGTCATCGAAATGTTCCGCCCCGCGAAAAAGAGGTTACCGATGTTCTTTGAATAGAGGCAGCGGTAGGGGATGCCGTAGGGCGCGGGGGTCCTGCCCCACACGTTCGGGTTGCCCGCGTGCCAGAAGCCGTCCGGGTGGTGGTCGTCGAGCGGCCAGCCGCCGAACGCGCAGACATCGTCGAAATGCCCGCCCGCGAGCACGTCGCCCTGCGTCATGACATAGTCGCCCGTCATCCGCCGCGATTCGCGCTTGCCGGGGAGGAAGCCGAGAAAATCGAGCTGCCAGAATGGCCCGTCCTCGACCTCGCCGCTGTTCTTGATGTAGTCGAACATCCCGGCGGCCAGCGCGACGAGCTCGTCCCGCACCTCTTCGGTGTCGCCGATGGAATCGCGGTTCCCGCCGAGCTCGAGATACCAGAAGTTCTCGGCGGTGGAGGTCATGTTCGGACGGCGCAGGCGGATCGCCTCGGGCGTCATCTTCTTCGCCCAGACCGGCGGTACATACGACGTCGGCTCCTTCGTCTTCCGGCACTGGATGAGGCAGCTCATGCCCATCGTCTGCCGGTCCTCATGCTCCTGCGAGGTCTTCTCGCCAAATTCGTCCCGCGCCTCCCGTCCGACGCGGCAGGCGGCCCCGGTCAGCGGCGCGAGGATCGAATCCCCGGAGCAGTCGGCGAAATACGACGCGCGGACCCGATGCCACTTCTGGGTCGTCGTCTGCCAGCCCGTGACCGAGACGATCTGCCGCTCCCCGTCCCGCTCTTCGCATTCAGCGGCGCAGACGGAGCAGTTGAGGAGCGCGGTGATGTTCTCCTCCGCCCGGATCTTGCCCCAGAGGAGCGCGTCCCAGAGCGGGTATTTCTTATACGGATTGTAATACAGGTTTTCAAGCTGGATCTCTTCGATGATCCCGGTCTCGCGGTTCTCCCCGCCGTCCGCGCCGCAGACCCACATGCGGATCTCCGACGACGCGTTCCCGCCGAACATCGGGCGGTCCTGCACGATGACGACCTTCGAGCCGCCCCGTGCCGCCGCGATCGCCGCCGCCATGCCCGCGAGCCCGCCGCCGACGACGCCGAGATCGCATTCGTGGAAAATGGTTTCGAGTCCCATGTCACGCCTCCGGTTTTGTTTCCGTCTGCCGCTATTATACCATTTTACCGCTCCGCCCGCAAGGGATTCTGAACAATTTACCGAAAAACGCTTGACCCGGAGCGCGCTTTGGGTGTACAATGAGAAAAACGGCATCATCCGCGCAAAGGAGACCGCCATGATCACGCTTCCGCATGTTTTTGCCTCCAACGCCCTCTATCAGGCCGACGCCCCGCTCACCGTCCGCGGCTCCGCCACCCCCGACGCCCGCGTCACCCTTACCCTCACCCGCGGGGACGAGGAGACCGGGACCACCGTCACCGCAGCACCGGACGGCACGTTTTCCGCCGTCCTCGAAGGCTTTGCGGCGTCCTTCGAGCCGGCCGCGCTCCGCATCACGGACGGAGACGGCGAAAAGATCCTCGAGAACCTCCTCTTCGGCGAGCTCTGGCTGGCCTCCGGGCAGTCGAACATGGAGCTGCCGAACGCCGCGATCCCGGACTGCGAAGACCTGTACGGCCGCGTCGCCGGATGTGCGATCCGCGTTTACAGCGTCAGCTACGACGTGCCGGAAAACCGCTTCCCGTGGGATCCCTCCCCCGATCAGCCGGGCGCCTGGATCCTCCCGGACGACCGGGCGGGGCTGGGCGGCGTCTCCGCCATGGGGCTGAAATTCGCCGAGGTCCTCTACCGCGCCCTCGGGGAGAAGATCCCCGTCGGATTCCTCAACGCGTCGTGGGGCGGCACCCCGATCACAGCGTGGTTCCCGCGAGCCGCCATCTTCGGCGATCCCGCCATGACCGAGATCTGCCGGCGGTGCGGGACGCTCCCGGATGCGGACGCATGGAACACGCGCGGCGACCTCAATTTCCAGCAGGCGACGGCGCAGTACAATCTGAAGATCGCGCCGCTCGAAGGCCTGCGGGTCCGCGGGGTGATCTGGTATCAGGGCGAGAACGAATGCGGCGGCGAATACTGGCAGAAGGCCTACGCCGATTACCTCCGCTTCTATCAGCGGACCTACGCGAAGCGGTTCGGGGCGGATCCCGATCACTTCCCGATGATCTCCTCGCTGATCTACCCGTGGACCTACGGTCCCTCCGGGGAGTGCAATCTCGGCTACCTCAACGACGCGTTCGTCACCGTCGCGAAGGAGAGCCCCGACAAATTCGTCTTCCTCCCGATCTCCGACCTCGAACCGGACTGGGCTTTCCATCAGAACAACCACCCGATCCACCCGACGAACAAGTATTTCGTCGGCGAGGAAGCCGCCCGTCTCGCGCTCGCGAACGTCTACGGGCAGCCCGGCGACAAAACGCCCGCGATCCTCGCCTCGTGGGAGACCGCAGGCAGCCGCATCCGGCTCGTGTTCCCCGAATCCGTGCGGGATCTCCGCGTCGGCAGAACGCCCGGCGAGCGCGCCCGCGGACTCTACGTCGCCGGGGAAGACGGCATTTATCTCCCGGCGGAGTACGAGATCACCGGGCCGAATACGATGGAGATCTGGTGCGGCGAGATCGCGCGTCCCGTCCACGCGGCCTACAACGTCCAGTCGATGGAGCCGAAGGTCAACCTCTTCGCCGGGGATTACCCCGTCGCGCCGTTCTTCACGGACCGCGAGCATTATCTGAACATCGAGGCCCGCCCGTGGTATGACTGCGGCGCGGTCTCCCGCTGGGCCTCGAAGATGCACGACGACATCCTCGACCTCTTCTTCCGCCCGGTCTTCGAGCCCCTCCCGGCGTCGTCGGTCTGCCCGGACACGGCCTTCCGGTGCGCCGACCGCGTCAGCCTGCGCACGGAGGGAGAAGGGGAGGCGTTCGGCTTCCTCGTCCGCGCGTATCCGTATCAGCGGCTCGATTTTCAGAAATTCGGCGGTCTCTGGATGAACCTCTTCCACGCGGAGGACGCCTCCCCCGTCCTCGCGCTCGTGACCGACGCCGGCGAAACGGTCCTGCCGATCGAGCGGGTCCGCGATCTGCGCGCCGGCTGGGCGGTTTATGAGGTCCGTTTCGGAGACCTCCCCGCCGACGAGATCCGCCGGATGGAATTCCGCTTCCGCCGCTCCTCGCCGAACTACCGCTTCGTCAACGCCGAACATCTGCGGCTCTTCAAGAAGGACTGAGGCTGACGCTTCCGGAACATCGTATATTTGTGGGAAAGTTATGATTTCTTCACGCCCCATGACCGCGCTTTACCTGCTCAACGGATCGCGCGTTCTTCTGCTCTACAAAACCAACGGACGCGTCGTTACCGACACATGGTGCGCCGCGGCAGGCGGTCATCTCGAACCCGAAGAGCTTACCACGCCGGAGGTCTGCGTCCTCCGTGAGCTGAAGGAGGAAACGGGACTGACGCCTGACGATCTTGAAGGCCTGTCTCTCCGGTACGTCACGCTCCGATTTGTAAACGGAGAAATCCGCCAGAACTACTATTATTTCGCTGCGCTCCGCAGCCCGGACCGACCGCTCTCTTCGACCGAAGGAACCCTCCGATGGTTTGAAATCGGCGAAACTGACCGCCTCGCGATGCCTTTCTCCGCTTCCTTTGTCCTGCGGCATTACTTCTCCGAGGGATGCCGCACCGATCTTCTCTACGGCGGAATCTCCGACGGTGACGGCGTCGTCTTCACACCGCTGCGCTGACACTCGTCCCTCATACCATTCATATTTCTTTCAGGATACTGCTATGCTTCACTGGCTCCTCATCATTCTTCTCTCCCTCGCCCTCGCCGGCTGTCAGCCCGCGGAGACGGAAACGCCGCCCGCCGAGACCGCAGAACCCGCCGAGACCGAACCGGCGCCCGTTTTGCTGTTTTCGGATTTCTTCGAGGCCCGGCGCGCGCTGTACCGTCTCGAGGACATCGACCTCCCGCTCAAATACTACACCCCCGAAAGCTTTGAAGTCTTTCGCCAGACCCGCGATTCCGTCAGCGCCGCGATGCAGAAGATCCCCTCCGACGGCGGCCTCGCGTCGCAGACAGCCGTGGAAGAGCTCTACCGGCAGCTCAAAGCCGCCCGGGACGGCCTCGAAGTCGCGCGCGGCGATACCCCGCGGGTGTACGTCATCATGGACGGCGGCGTCAACTGGGACTACTCCCCCTGCACCCTCATCGCCGTGACCGCGCAGGATGAAAAATACAAGGCGGTCTCCGACACGGCGGGTGAGATC
>JAFYBI010000466.1 GCA_017540285.1 Clostridia bacterium
GAGGCGCCGAAGGGGAAGCGCCGTACGTTCTTGAGCATGATATAGCTTTCCGGGATGAGGCGCGCGTCGAACGGGACGTCCGTCACGGCGAATGCCATGATATACGGCGGCTCCGCCAAGATCACGCTGCCGATCTCCGGCGCGTGCTCGTAGATCTTCTGGTGGAGCGGCAGGGAATGCGACGGAATCTTGCCGGATTCCGCGAGGCCGGATCGGATGAGGACGAGATCCTCCGGCTCCAGATACCTGCGGTCCTTATCGTGCGGCGTGATGAGGAGCGAGCCGTCGGAGAGACGGCGTGAGAAGGCGCCCTGTCCGCTCGTGAAGAGGTTGTTGTCGTACGCGCGGTGGATGAGCGCGCACATCTCCTTGCGCGCCGCGAGCTCCTCGCTCCCGTGGATCGCGGGGATGAAGCGGTCCATCGTCAGATCGCGGTTCTTGGAGCGGTAGAGCTCCCATTCCTGATCCGTCAGGCGGTGCAGCGGCTTGCCGCCCGCGATCGCCTGCGCGTAGATCTCGATCCGCGCCGTGTAGTCGAGCGTTTCAAAGGACATGAACGCGGAGAACAGATCGTCCGCGCCGATGACGACGCCGTGATTTTCGAGCATCACGATATTGCATCCCCGGCGGAACTCCGCGGCAATGTTCTCGCCGAGCTCCTCGCTCCCCGGCACGGCGTATTTCGCCATCGACACGCGCGGGCAGAGCCCGCGGCAGTTCGGCGTCAGGAAAATATCGGGGATGCGGCGGATGAGACTGAACGCGACGAGCGCCGGCGGGTGCGCGTGGAGCACGGCGCGCAGATCCGGCCGCGCGCGGTAGATGGCGAGGTGGAACGGGTACTCGGAGGACGGCTTGTGCGGTCCGACGATCGTGCCGTCCGGCATCACGCGCATGATGTCGGCGGCGGTCAGGTTTCCCTTGTCGATCCCGGAGGGGCTGATCCACATGACGCCCTCGTCGTCCATGATCGACAGGTTGCCGCCGGAGGTCGTCGTCATCTGATAGCTGTAGAGGCGTTTCATGATCATCACGATCCGATCCGCCGGGTGGAGCATCGCAAAATTCATAGTTTGCCTCCTGTGTGAAGTTTTGTTTTAAATTTTCAGTTTTCACATGCTTTGTTATTATTATATCACATTGATCCCGTTGGCGCAAGAAGCAAAGCGCACGGAAAACGCACGGCAAAGCGGGACTTTTTTTGCTTATTTTTTATCCGCCGCCGCCCGAATCGGTGCCGGACGCTTGACAGGAACGCGGGAATGGTGTAAAATGAAAAACGAAACATACAGTATTATATTTATGCGGGGTGGATCTCATGCAAAGAAAATGGATATGCCTTCTGCTCGCGGCGGCGCTCCTTCTGCCGCTCGCCGCCTGCGGCGGCGAGCCCGAAGCGCCCGCCGATACGACCGCCGCGCCCGATGAAGTATCCGAGACGCTTCCGCCGGAAACGGAGCCGGCCGCGCCGCTCTATCCGGACGCCGTGCCGGAGCTCGACTGTAACGGCGCCGCCTTCCGCGTCCTCCAGCATACCGTGAATACTCGTTTCTTTACGGACGACCAGCACGGAGAGAAGCTGAACGACGCCGTCTTCGAGCGCAACCGCACAATCGAGGAGCGCTTCCATATCACGATCCCGGAGCCGCGCACGGTATCGTCCGCGGAAGATCTTTCGGAAATGCTCGTTACGCTGGTGCACAGCGGCGAGGACGCGTACGAGCTCGTCTTTCAGAACATGCGCACCGCCCGCGAGGATGTGGTCGCCGGTCTGCTCGGCAACTGGTACAGCCTCCCGTACATGGATCTGACGCAGGCGTGGTACGACGACGCCATCCAGGAGGCGACGATCAACAACAAGCTTCTCCTCCTCGGCGGCGATCTGTCGCTCCCGTATCTCGGCAATCTGTGGATGGTCGCCTTCAAATAAGCGAAGGCGGAGGACTGGAACC
>JAFYBI010000467.1 GCA_017540285.1 Clostridia bacterium
CGTCCTGAATCGTGCCCTGGGCGACCACCTTTCCCCCATGCTCGCCCGCGCCCGGCCCGATGTCCACCAGGTAGTCCGCCGCGCGCATGGTCTCCTCGTCGTGCTCCACCACGATGACCGAATTGCCGAGGTCGCGCAGGCTCTTCAAGGTCGCGATGAGCTTGCCGTTGTCCCGCTGGTGCAGGCCGATGGACGGCTCGTCGAGGATGTAGAGCACCCCCGCGAGGGAGGATCCGATCTGCGTCGCCAGCCGGATGCGCTGCGCTTCGCCGCCGGAGAGGGTGGCGGACCGGCGCGCGAGGGAGAGGTAGTCGAGCCCGACCGACACGAGGAAGCCGAGCCGGGATTTCAGCTCCTTGAGGATCTCCCGCGCGATCTGCATCTCCGTCGGGGTGAAGGTCAGCGATTCGGTGAACGCGAGGGAGTCGGTGACGGACATCATGCAGAACTCGTGGATGTTCTTCCCGCCCACCGTGACGGCGAGAGCCTCGTGGTTGAGCTTCGCGCCGCGGCATTCCGGGCATTCGCGGTCCGTGAGGAACTGCTCGTAGTATTCCGCCTCCCAGCCGCCGGGCTGCGCGCGGTCCTCGATCAGCTTGATCATGCCGTCGAAGGTCGTCGTCACGTGGTTGACGCGGTTGCCGAAGGTGCGGTCGATGGTGAAGGTGTCCGGGCAGCCGTAAAGGAGGACATCCCGCGCGGCCTTCGGGTAGTCCCGGATCGGCATGTCGAGCGTCGCGCCGTATTTCTCGATCGCCGCCTTGACGAGCGGTCCGTTCCATGAGGCCTCCTCGAGGGTCTTGAAGCCGTTGACCTGCACCGCGCCTTCCCGGAGGGAAAGGTCCTCGTCCGGGATGATCTTGCGCGGATCGACCGAGCGGAGGACGCCGAGTCCCGCGCACGTCGGGCACGCGCCGAAGGGATTGTTGAAGGAGAACATGCGCGGCTCGAGCGCCGGGAAGGAGATCCCGTGCTCCGGGCAGGCGTAGTTCGTCGAGAAGGTGAGCTCGCGCGCCTCCTCGCCGTCCCGGGGAACCGTCACGACCGAAAGGGATCCCTCGGATTCGCGCAGCGCCGTTTCGACCGAGTCCGTGAGACGGCTGCGCAGCCCCTCCTTCATCACGAGACGGTCGACGACGAGCTCGATCGAATGCCGCTGGTTCTTGTCGAGGGCGATCTCCTCGCCGAGGTCGTAGAGGATCCCGTCGACGCGCACGCGCACGAAGCCGCTCTTCTTGGCGTCGGCGAAGACCTTCTCGTGACGGCCCTTCTTGCCCCGCACGACCGGAGAGAGGACCAGGAAGCGGGTCCCCTCGGGGAGGGCCATCAGGGAGTCGAGGATCGTGTCGACCGAGGTCTGACGGATCTCGCGGCCGCAGACCGGACAGTGCGGGACGCCGAGGCGCGCGTACAGGAGGCGGAGGTAGTCGTAGATCTCCGTCACGGTCCCGACGGTCGAACGCGGGTTCTTCGAGGTCGTCTTCTGGTCGATGGAGATGGCGGGGGAGAGACCCTCGATCGTGTCGACGTCCGGCTTGTCGAGCTGGCCGATGAACATACGGGCGTAGGAGGAGAGGGACTCCACGAACCGGCGGTGGCCCTCGGCGTAGATCGTGTCGAACGCGAGGGAGGACTTGCCGGAGCCGGAGAGCCCGGTGAAGACGACGAGCTTGTCCCGGGGGACGTCGACGTCGATGTTTTTCAGGTTGTTCATCCGCGCGCCGCGGACGGAAATGAATTCAGGCATGGATCGGGTACCTCATGAATGGAATCGGTGGGATCGCCCCGGCGCCGGCCGAAGCAAGACCATTATAATAGAAACAGAAATCAATGTCAATAGATTTTATAAATTTTCATGCATTATTTTCAGAGGATTTTTCACGGGGGAATTGTAACGCACGGAAAAATGTGTTATAATAAGGACAGAATCCATCAGACAGGAGGCCTGTCATGACGAGAGTGAACATGCCGCGGACGCTCGCGGAGTATGAGCAGCTTTTCCGCATGATTCTGATCGACGGAAAGAGCGTTGTCGTTGAGCAGGACGGGGAGCCCGTCGCCGACATCACGCCGCGGGAGCGGGACATTTCCCGGCGGATCGGCATCGCGAAGGGGAAGCTTGAGATCCCGGATGCATTTGACGAGTGGGATCGGGAAGTCGGAGAGTTGTTCGGCAACGCTTCCGCGCCTTGTATTCAATCCGTCTGACAAACCCGCTGCCCGCACGGCGGGCTTTTTCTTTTTGGAATCCGCCCCGCGGATTTGTGCCGCGGCTGTTCACTCTTTTTCATTTTCCCCCGAGCAGGCCGCGCTCCGCCCGCTGAATGATCTCGTCCGCGCGGAGCTTGTCCTCCCGGTAGGCCTTGCGGAGCAGCTC
>JAFYBI010000468.1 GCA_017540285.1 Clostridia bacterium
AGGAAGGAAAGGATGCGCTTTTTCATGGATGGACCTCCGATTCTGTTTTGATTCTTTGTTCGTTCGCCGTCATTCGACGCGGTAGACATACACGAACCGCCCGGTGGGGGCAACGTCGCCCTGCGTGTAGAAGTTCAGGATGTCGCCGTCCTCCACGTTGTCGCTCCACTTGAAGCAGAGGCTGCCGGGCTGCTGCATGCCGAGCATGGCGCACGGGATGCGGATCATGAGATACCGCCCCGTCAGCCGATAATCCACCTCGCCGACAACCTCGGTCTCAAAGCCGCTGCCCGTGAATCTCTCGAGCACCGCCTTGTCCGCCGAGGGCGTCGTCTTGTTGACGATGCAGTCGAAGCCTTCCCAGCCCTTGCCCTCGGTCCGCAGATACAGCCGCATCCAGTTTTTGTCGGTGTACGGCGTGATGTCCTCCGCGCACTCGACCAGGAAGAAATAATCGTCTGCATCCCGCGCGACCTTTGCGCCGATGATGTCGTTGCGTCCGCTCGTGTCGGTCAGCCGGACACCGCCGTAAGCCGCCGCGTCCCGGTCACCGGTGTTGTGCGGATACGCGATGAATTCCGGTCCGACGTCCGCCCATTCGACGGCGGGATCCGCGTTCCAATCGATGGTCTTCGGCGCGGAAGCGAGGGGAACCTGCCGCGCGCCTTTGAACTTCCGCACCCAGTCGACGAGCTGATAGTAGTAGTGGTCCTTCAAGTCGCCCCGCGTCGGCTCGATGTCCCGGCTGTACGTCTCGTCGAACTCGTCCGGGAAGGCGTTCTCGACGGCGGCGGCGGTCGGCGGCCACGATTCGTAGCGGCCCGCGTTCCATTCGTTCCACCCGGTGACGAAGATGATCCGCGGATCCTTCGAGATCGCAAACTCCCATTGCTCGTCGAAGTTCGCGCCCCAAAGCTTCGCGTCCGGTCGGCTGTCATACCCGTTCGACGTGTAGTGCCGTCCGAAGATGTTCTCGCCGTTCATCGCGGTCAGGCCCTTTTCGGCGGACCAGTTGTGCGCCACCCCGACCGTCGTCATCTCGACGTGATCGGGATCGGCGGCGCTGTAATACAGGGCCTGCGGCGTCGTGGAGAGCCAGCCCCAGCGCTCGGTCCCCGTCCGCTTCGCATGGTAGTCCGCCGCGTTGTAGACGGGCTCGCCCGCGCGGAAGGTGAAGAAACTGTAGATCTCCTTTTCAAGCGGATCGGTCTGCCGCTTGAGGAGCGACGCCCGGTACGCCATGATCATCGGCTTGCCGTCGAGGTAGAACCAGAGGTCCTGATACTTCCCCGGGCGGTAGATGTCCGTATAGAGCGATTTGAGCTGCACCGCCGTGTCGTCGCCCGCCGCGAAGGGGAGCATGAAGGAGATCTTCGGCACGTTCACGCCGTCGGCCTTCGCTTCGGCAAAAACCTTGTAGATCTTCAGATAGCTGTTGCGCCAGGTGAAGGTGCCGTTGGTGTTGTCCATGAAGATGACGTCCACGCCGGCTGCCGCGAGGAGTTCGGCCTGACGCCGGATCACCCACTCGTCGGTCGTGAGGTAGTACCCGTAGACCGGCTCGTCCCAGAAGTACCGCGTCCCCCCGGTCGGCCAGGCGGGATTTTTGTAGTCGTTCTGCGCCTCCGGATGTTCCCTCATGAACTCCGTGACGTTGAGCGGCTTGCCGTCGTCCGAGTTGTGCCAGTCCCAGTAGAACATCGCGACGATCTTGTCGTCCTTCGGGTCTCCCGTTTCGCGGTTCCCGGACACCGTGCGTCCGAGCCCGTCGATCGCCGCCCAGGTATCGGGCATGGCGTCGCGCACGCGGAGAATGTGGTCGTCCGGAAGGATGGCTTCCGGCGGCGGGGTGTGCAGTCCGTCGATTTCTGTGTTCATGCTGACCTCCTCAAAGTATTCGTCCCGTTTTTCGGTGAATCCGATCTCCAGCTGCAGGTCCCCCTCGGAGAACAGGCCGCTGTTGAAAATATAGCCTTTCGACACCCGGCCCGGGAACACCCATGTCCCCGCGGGGCCCGCCGTGTCCTGGATCGCGAAGAGATAGTCGCCCGGCGGCATCTCCCCGAAGGTCACGGAATCCTCCGCGCAGTCGACGAGATTCTCGAACCGCTCGCTCGCGGCGGGACCCTCGGCGAGCATGGCGTCGTAATCGTCGTTCCAGACGTACAGCGCGAGCGTCGCCGCGGAGGTCTTCTGGGTCCACGTCGGGACGCAGAAGGAGAAGCGGTCGAAGGGAGCCGTGACCCGGCACCGCACGCCGTAGACCTCGCCCTCTGCAACCTGGTGCGCCGATTTCTTCGCCTCGTCGAAGTCAAAGACCTCGACGTAGACCGTCCGCTTGACGGCCGCCGGCTTGATCTCCGGCTTCGGCGGCGCGGGCGCTTCCGTTTCGGCTTCCGTCTCCGGGACGGTTTCCGCGATTTCCATGCCGACCTCCTCCACCGTCTCCGCGGCCGGTGACGCTTCCGGCTCCCGCTCCGCCGC
>JAFYBI010000469.1 GCA_017540285.1 Clostridia bacterium
CCGGAGGGGGATACGATCAAACAAGTCCGGATTTCACGGTGTTTGCTTTATGTGTCGGAAGTACTCGGAAAGGTCGTCGCAAACGGCGGCTGTGTCGGACGCAGGCCAAGCGTTCAGAAGATGCCTTTTTCCGTCACACAGGAGGATATTCTCCGTGTCGAGGTTTCCGCCGAAGCGATTCCGATCAGTGAGATCGTTCGCCGCATCAATGCCGTGATCGATCAGGATACGATGGCAAGGCTGAAAACCACAACTGTTCTGACGTATCTCGTACAAACGGGTTTTCTCGAACAGATCGTGAAAGAAAACGGAAGATCTTCACGCCGCCCGACGCAGGCTGGCCTCGGGCTCGGAATCTTCACGGAGGTCCGTTCCGGGCAATACGGAATATATCGTGCGGTCTTATACAAAACCGCTGCTCAGCAATTTCTGCTTGACAACATCGACGCCTTGACCGCGCTCAATAACCAGAAAACAACTTCGAAAAACGATGAGGGAACGGTTTGATCCGTTCCCCATCGCTTTTCTGTTTGTTGACAGTCCCTTACAGCGTGATCTTCCCTTCGAGGCGGATGTCGCGGGAACCGGCGCCGATGAGAATGCGGAAATCGCCGGGCTCCACCGTCCACGCATAATGAATATCCATCAGCTCGAAATGGGAGCGATTCAGCTGGAATATCACATGACACTCTTCCCCGGCCTTGAGGTGGATGCGCTTGAATTCCTTGAGGAGCATCGGCGGGCGCACGACGGAGCCCTCCGTGTCATCGATGTAAAGCTGCACCACCTCGTCGCCATCCATCGGGCCGACGTTTTTCACGTCGCAGTGCACCGCAAACTCACCGTCGGCGATCCGCTCGATCACCAGGTTTTCATACGCGAACTGCGTATAGCTCAAGCCGTAGCCGAACGGGAACAGGGCGTTCTTCGGCCCTTCGAGGAAATCCTCGGCGCCGCCGGGCAGCATGGAATAATAGCAGGGGATGCGGGTGGACGAACGCGGCAGGGAGAGCGGCAGGCGCCCCGCGGGGCTGAACTGTCCGGTCAGCGCTTCGACGATGGCGCGCGCACCGGATTCGCCGCCGTAGAATGTCATCAGGATCGCGCCGCAGATCTCGTTCTCACGGGAAAGCTCAAGAGGCTTGCCGTTTTCGAGCACGAGGATCAGCGGCTTCCCGAGCGCGGCAAGCTTCTCGATCAGCTCGCGCTGGCGGCCGTGCAGGGTCAGCTCGCAGCGGTCCCGTCCCTCACCGCTCGTGATGGTGTTGTCGCCGCCGACGAAGACGATGACTTCGCAGGTCGCGGCGATGGAGACGGCCTCTTCCATCTCGTCGGCGATCTCCTCCTCGCCTTCGGAATACAGATGCGGCTGACCGTCCACCACGCGCGGCTGCTTTTTGTCGTACGTGATCGCGCAGCCGTTGCACTGGCGCACCGTCACGCCGTCTCCGAGCGCGGCTTTCAGCTCTTCGTAGACCGAGGGGATCTCAAACTGCGGCGTCGAGGAATACCCGCCGATCTTCTGCGCGGCGGAGGACGGTCCGATCAGCGCGACCGAACGCAGATCCTTTCCGAGGGGCAAAACGCCGTCGTTTTTGAGCAGTACGATCGATTCGCGGGCGACCTCGTGCGAGACCTCGCGGTGTTCGGCGCAGCGGATGATGTCTTCCCACGCGTGTTCGTCGGTGTAGGGACGGTCGAAGAGGCCGAGCTCGAATTTGACGCGGAGGACGCGGGACACGATGTCGTCGAGCCGCTCCAGGGAGAGTCTTCCCTCTTCGACGAGTTCGATCACGGTCTTCTTCCAGAAGGTCGGCGGATAGTCGCAGCCCTGCACGTCGAGGCCGTTCTTCATCGCCAGACAGACCGCGTCCTTGTCGGTCGAAACCATGTGAAATGCGTGCTTCAGACGTCCGACGCCGCCCCAGTCGGAACGGCAATAGCCTTTCAGCGCGAAGCGGTCCTTCAGAACGTCCTTGAGATACCATTCGGAACACATGAGCGGATCGCCGTCGACGCAGTTGTAGCTGACCATGACGTTGTACGCGCCGCCCTCGCGGATCCCGGCCTCGAAGACCGGAAGATAGCAGCTTTCGACCTCTCGTCTGCCCGCGCGCGCCGGAGAGCAGTTCGTTCCGCCCTCCGCGATGCCGTGGACGCAGTAGTGCTTGGGCTCGGCGATCACCGCGTCGGCGCGGGAGATATCGCCCTTCTGCTCGCCGGATACGATCGCCGCCGCCATGCGGGAGGAGAGATAGGTATCCTCGCCGAAGGTCTCCTCGATGCGGCCCCAGCGGGATTCCCGCGCGACGTCGAGGTTCGGTGCGAGGATCTCATGCATGCCGAGCGCGCGCGTTTCCCGTCCGATGCCTTCGCCGACGCGGCGGATCAGATCGGGATCGAAGGTCGCGCCGAAATTGAGCGGGCACGGGAACACTGTTCCGCGCACGCCGCTGATGCCGTGCAGCGCTTCACCCGTGAAGATGACGGGGATCCCGAGGCGGGAGTGCTCGATGAAATACTTCTGGATCCTGTTGAACGCCACGGGTGTGGAATACATGTCGTGGATGAAGCCGATGCCGTCCTCACCGAAGTCCTCGCCGAGGCGGGCAGCGTCGAACTCCGTGTCTTCCATTACGCTGCAGAACTGACGGGGATCCGGTTTCGTCGCGTATTCGACGCCGCGCATCATGCAGGTCTGCGCCGCCTTTTCCGCGACCGTCATACGGGAAAGCAGGTCCGCGACCCGCTCGGAGACCGGCAGAGCCGGATTCTGATAGGGGAACATGGTAAAATCCTCCTGATGTTGTTTGATCGTGATTGGGCGGGCTTCAGGCCCGATGCGCCTCGCGGTGCTTCCGGATCGTCTTCCAGATCACCTCCGCGGCGAAAGCGGACCCCGCTGACGAGGCATGCGCGCCGTCGTCCGCATACATTTCCGTATCCGGATGACCGGCCCCGTACGCCTGCCAGCCTTCCCCGACGGGGGCGAGGACGGCGTCGATCTCCCGGGCGATCTCCCGGTGAGCCCTGTTCATCACTTCCTGCATCTCGGGCTCCGCTTTCTGCGACCAGGTTTCATAGATCACGGGAACGCTCCCGGCTTCCCGGATCATGCCATTCAGCGCGAGGACGGCGTCCCGGTACTTTTCAACCGGTCCGAAGGGATGGGCGTGCTCCTGCAGGACGACGTAGTCATACCCGCCGTAAAGGATGTTGAAGCGGACGTCCGGCTCCCCGGCGTGCTGCGCGAGGAACCACCCGCCGTGGGCGATCATGGTCACCCGGCACGCAAAGCCTTCCTTCTCCGCAAGACGCTGCACCGTGAGCGGCATGTCGTTGACGTAGGTATGGCTGTTGCCGACAAAAAGGATGCTGACGGATTCTCCCGGCATTGTGAATCTCCTTTCAATCTCGTTTATTCTCGTTTATTCGACTTCGCGATGCGATATCCGGCAGAAGGCAAGCGTAGCTGTGAAAAACGCGCGGCGATTCTTTGGCTCCCGCTCCCTTGCAATTCGCGCGCGGCTGTGCTATAATGATTTCGGCGGAAAACAATACATCCGGCCATGCGCCGAGCAAGGAGGATCTTCCATGATCGAAAGAAAACCGCTCTTCCCTTCCCTCTACACGGCCGATCCCGCGCCGATGGTGCACGGGGACACGCTGTATCTCTACACGACGCACGACGAAAACGAACTCATCAACGATTTCTATACCATGTTCGACTGGCGGTGCTTCTCCACCCGCGACATGGAACACTGGACCGATCACGGCAAGGTCTTCTCCCTCGACGATATCGCATGGGCGGACGACCGCGCCTGGGCTCCCCAGTGCATCGCCCGGAACGGACTCTTCTATCTCTACTGCCCGGTCCACAAAACCGGCGGCGGCATGGCCATCGCGGTGGGCGTGTCCGACAGTCCGACCGGTCCCTTCCGGGATCTCGGGCACCCGCTCGTGGACGAGGGCGACTGGAACGACATCGACCCGACCGTCTTCCTCGACGACGACGGACAGGCTTATCTCTACTTCGGCAATCCGGAGCTCCGTTATGTGCTTCTGAACGAAGACATGATCTCCTATGACGAAACGGTCGGCGTGGTGAAGATCCCGATGACGCCGGAGTCCTTCGGCAAGGGCGGGCACATGACCGGGACCAGCTACGGCGAGGGCCCGTGGTTTTATCAGCGGAACGGGCTCTACTACATGGTCTATGCGGCGTTTCACGCGGGCAGGGGCCACAACGAGCACTTTGCCTACGCGACCTCCGACAGCCCGACGGGGCCGTGGGTCTACCGGGGCGTGCTGATGGAAGAGGGCCGCTGCTTCACGAATCACCCCGGGATCTGCGATTTCAAGGGGCATTCGTATCTCTTCTACCACACCGACGAGCTGCCGGGCGGGAGCCTGTTCCACCGCTCCGTCTGCGTGACGGAATTCACCTACAACGAGGACGGCACCATCGACCTGATCCCGCGGTGACGCGGCTCATTCGACCGTGAATTCCGTCCAGTCGATGTGATTGTACTGCATGACGTCGCCGGATCTCTCCATTCCGAGCTTTTCGTAAA
>JAFYBI010000040.1 GCA_017540285.1 Clostridia bacterium
AAGGAGAGGAAAAGGTCAGAGAAAGCTCTGCGGAGCTTTCTCCCATTGATTTGCTGTCCTGCGCGGACGGCGGACAAGAGGGCTCCGCGACCGCCCTCTTGTCAATCACCGCCGCCCAAGAGGCTGGCCGCGGAAGCCTCTTGGGTCCCGTCCGGAAGGACAAAAAAGCAATCGGCCTCGCCGATTCATCCCCGCAAGCGTCAGCGCGCAGACAATAGAAAAGGCGTACCCTGTCAGGTACGCACAATTCAATATTGGTGAACGGGCGTGCGAAGTGCGCCCGTCTCCTGTCCCCGGACACCGCCCGGCCCGCCCCGCGGCGAAATTTTCCCTTGCTTTTTTCCCCGTTTTGTGGTATCATAAAGGGTACGCATATACACCATATCCCTATGTATATCCAAATCTTTTCACCGGAGTCCCTCATGCCCGCCTTCATCCGTACCAAAAAACAAACCATCCTCACCGTCCTGCGCGAGATCGGCCACCTCCTCGCCGGCAACCTCCTCGTCGCCCTCGGCTTCGACCTCTTCTTCGCCGGGAACAGCATCGCGGCGGGCGGCTTCAGCGGTCTCGGCCTCGTCGTCTCCCATTACCTCCCCGTCAGCGTCGGCACCGTCGTCTTCGTCATCAGCGTCCCCGTCCTCGTCTGGTCCTTCTTCGTGCAGGGCTGGCGCTATACCCTCTCCGCCCTGGCCTCCACCGCCGCCCTCTCCCTCTCCACCGACCTCTTCGCAGCCCTCCCGACCGTCACGAACAACCTCATCCTCGCCTCCCTCTGCGGCGGCGCCCTCTACGGCCTCGGCGCGGCGGTCCTCGTGCGCGGACGCGTCTCCGGAAGCGGGACCGACCTGCTCGGACGGCTCCTCATCACGAAATTCCGCGTCCTCACCCTCGGCACCTTCGTCATGCTCATCGACGCCGCCGTCATCCTCCTCTCCGTCTTTACCTTCGGCGACCTCGAAACCGGCATCTACGCCGCCCTCTCCATCGCCGTCTGCTCGTGGGTCACCGACGCCTGCATCAACGGCTTCAATAAGGCCTATCTCTTCCAGATCATCACCGACGTGGACGCCTCCGTCCTCGCTGCCGCCGTCTCCGAACAGCTCGACCGCACCGTCACCCTCGTCCCCGCGCGCGGCATGTACCGGCAGGAAGAACGCAACCTCCTCCTCGCGGTCGTCTCGCCCGGACAGGTCTATGAGATGAAGGACATCCTGCGCGCGCTCGCCCCCGATGCGTTCGTCGTCCTCTCCCCCGCGAGCGAGATCCTCGGCGAGGGCTTCCACGGCGTCGACGTCACCATCCCCCTCAAGGATCTGAAAAACAGAACCTGATTTCCCGCCCGCGCGCCGAAAAAAACACCGCATATCCCCCGCGCGTTTACCTATGCGAATGCATCGGCCTCGTTTTTGTGATACAATACTGTTGACAAGATCAACGAAAAACGGAGTATGACACCGTGGACGGCATTCACACAACGGCGGGCGGCGAAGGTTCGGCGACGCTGCACGAACGTCTCGCTGCCATCGCAAAGAAAATCACGCTCGCGCGGAACGAGGATATTCCCGCGCAGGAGAGCGAGTGTCTCTATATCCTCACGGAGGGCATCCTCCGCGTCTGGCTCCTCGACCCGCAGGGGAACGATGTCACGGACAGCTTTGTCTGGCGGCCGTGGCAGGTCGTCTCGACCGCGCCGCGACCGGAAACCGCGGGCATCTCGGAGACCGTCACTGCCCTCGTTCCGTCCCGGGTCCTCGTGATCCCGGTGGAGGCCGCCCGCTCCCTCTGCGCCGAGAATCCCGCCTTCGCGCGCGAATATCTCGAAACCATCCGCGCGATGTACCTCGCACTCTGGGAACACAAATCGGTCCTCATGACCCTCGACGCCGCCGCGCGCTACCGCTGGTTCCTCGAACGCTACCCCGGCATGATCGACCGCGTCAAGCACAAGCTCATCGCGTCCTTCCTCGGCATGACGCCGGTCTCCCTCTCCCGCATCCGCGGAAAGCTCCGCGACCAAGGCGAATGATGACCCTTCCCCGCAGCGCCCGCCGCCTGCGCTCCCCCGTCCGGGACCGGAGCCTCGCCGTGGCGCTTTTTGTCTCTCCGGGGGCGCCCGCATTTGCCGCGAAAAGCCGCCGATCTTTTTCCGAAGTCCCTTG
>JAFYBI010000470.1 GCA_017540285.1 Clostridia bacterium
CCGCCGCGGCGACATGTACGAGATCGGACTGTGGGAGGATTCCATCGTCGAGTCCGGCAATGACATCATGTATGCCATCAACATCCCGCAGGAGTCCGTCACGATCCCCGAGACCATCGACGGCATCCGCGCGGCCATGAAGATGCAGCTGACCCGCGAGGAAGCGACGGCTGAGACCAACAAGTACCTGAACATCGGGAAATTCAAGAGATAACTGTCAAAGAAGTCCCGGCCGCTCCTTTTTTGGGGGAGGCCGGGGCATTTTCCGGAGGATCACCATGGAATTCGGCATCTGCACACTGGATGAATTTGACGTCAAGGGAAAGACCGTGCTGTTCCGGGCGGACCTGAACCAGCCCGTGGACCGGGAGACGGGGAAACTCAAGAGCACGACGCGGATCGAGAAGACCGTTCCGACGCTTCGGGAGCTCTCGGACCGCGGCGCGCGGCTCGTCGTGATGGCGCACCAGGGCAGCGATATTGAATACAAGAACTTCTACTGCACGAAACCCCACGCCGAGGTGCTCTCAAAACTCCTCGGACGCCCGGTCAAATGGATCGACGACGTCTGCGGACCCGCCGCGCGGGAAGCCATCAGGGCCTTGAAGGACGGGGAGATCCTGCTCCTCGACAACGTGCGCTACGTGGCGGAAGAGCAGACTCTGTTCGAAATGAAACTGCAGCTCACGCACGAACAGCAGGCGAAGACGCTTCTGGTCGAAAAACTGGCGCCCCTCGGGGACCTGTATGTCTGCGACGCCTTCGCGGCCGCGCACCGCGACCAGCCCTCGCTCTGCGGTTTCGAGCAGGTGCTCCCGAGCGCGATGGGCAGACTGTTTGAAAAGGAGTACGTCGTCGTTTCAAAACTTCTGGAAGCGCCCGAACGCCCCTGCGTCTTCGTGCTGGGCGGCGCCAAGATCTCGGACGCCTTCCTCATGATGGGCACGGTCCTTGCAAATGGATCGGCGGACCGGATCCTGACCGGCGGCCTGGTCGCGAACATTTTACTCGCAGCGGCCGGAAAGGAGATCGGCGCGGGAAGCCTCGATTTCATTGAAAAGCAGAATTATTCCGAGTTCATTCCGAAGGCGCGTGAAATCTATGAGAAGTACGGAGAGAAGATCGTGCTTCCCTCGGACCTTGCCTACGTGGAAGACGGCGTGCGGAAAGAATGCCGCATCGGGGAAGTCCCTTCGGACATCACCGCGCTGGACGTCGGATCAGAGACCGCGAAACGGTACCGTGAAATCATCCTGTCCGCGAAGACGGTCTTCGTGAACGGCCCTGCGGGCGTTTTTGAAAAACCCGAGACCGAACTTGGCACGAAGGAGATCTGGCAGGCGCTGGCCGACACGGAAGCATACACCGTGGTGGGCGGCGGAGATTCGATCACCGCGACCAACAAATACGGTCTTGCGGACAAGATCGGCTATATCTGCACGGGCGGCGGCGCGCTCATCCGCTTCCTGACGGGAGAGGAACTGCCGGTCGTCAAAGCGCTTCGCTTCGCGGCGAAGAAGTTTGGAGCGGAGAAGAAATGAAACTCGAATTCGGCTACGGGAAAGGCGTACAGACGGTAGAGGTCCCGGAGAGGAACCTCCGTGCCGTCCTGCTTTCCAATCCGATGGAACACGAAAGGACGGGAGAGGACGCGGTCCGTTACGCACTCGGTCATCCCGTCGGAACGCCGCGGCTTCGGGAGATCGCGCGGCCGGGGCAGAAGGCCGTCATCGTGACGAGCGACATTTCCCGCCCGCTTCCGAGCTATGACGTGCTGCCTGCGGTTTTGGAGGAGCTATCGGCCGCGGGGATCCCGGACGAAGACGTCACGGTGGTCTTCGCGTTGGGTTCGCACCGGCATATGACGGCGGAAGAACGGGAGAAACTCGCGGGAGAAGAGGCTGCGCGGCGCGTGCGGCTGGAAGACTCCGACCCGGACGACTGCATTTTCCTTGGAACGACAACGAAGGGAACGCCCGTGGACATCACGCGGCGGGTCGCGGAGGCGGATCTCAGGATCCTCCTCGGCAACGTGGAGTTCCATTATTTCGCGGGTTATTCGGGCGGCGTAAAGGCGCTGATGCCCGGCTGCTCCACGCCCGCGGCCATCCAGCAGAACCACCGGCTCATGGTGGATGAGCGGGCTTCGGCCGGCAACATGGACCATAACCCGGTCCGTGACGACCTCGAGGAAGCGCTTCGGTTCTGCCCGGTCGATTTCATCGTGAACGCGGTGCTTGACGAGCATAAACATATCGTTTATGCTGCGGCCGGCGACGTGATCCAGGCCCACCGGGACGCCTGCGCCTACCTCGATCAAATGTACCGGAAACCCGTTCCGGCGCGCGCGGACATCGTGCTCGTCTCGCAGGGCGGCGCGCCGAAGGACGCGAACCTCTACCAGACTCAGAAGGCACTGGACAACGCGAAATACGCGGTCAAGGACGGCGGCACGATCATCCTGATCGGCGCCTGCAATGAAGGTCTCGGATCCGCCGCTTTCGAGCGCTGGCTCCTCGGGGCGGAGAGCCCGGAGGACCTCATCCGCGGGATCGGAGAGCACTTTGAACTCGGCGGCCACAAGGCAGCGGCCATCGCGATGGTGCTCCGCCACGCGGAGATCGACCTGATCTCGGAAATGGACGACGGCTTCGTCCGCAGCATTTTCCTCGTGCCGAAGCATTCGGCGCAGGAAGCATTTACGGAAGCCATGAAAAAGTACGGCCCGGACGCCTCGGTGATCGCGATGCCTTTCGGCGGCGCGACCCTCCCCGTCCCTGGGACCCCTTAAGG
>JAFYBI010000471.1 GCA_017540285.1 Clostridia bacterium
GCGAACGGCAAATACCTCGCCATCACGAAGCGCTCCGGTGAGAAGGGCTCGAACGCCAACGAGGCGGACTATCTCTACTGGATCGGAAACTGAACCGTATAAATCAACACCGCCTGTCGCGTCAAAACGGCAGGCGGTTTTTTGTCGGGCGGTGTCAGTCCTTCGGGCGGTAGTGCTCGAAGATGAGGGCGTCGGCATCCGGAGCGTCGCCGGTCTCGCGCGAGGTCCAGCGGAACCGCAGGGCGCCCATCGCTTCGGCGGTGCGCACCGGGAGGGGAACGTCTCCGATCCGGTAGGCGATGAACTGCGGGCGGGCGGCGGCGTTGAGGAGCGTGTTCCCGAGCACGAACCCCTCGGCGGCGGGCATCTTCTCGTCCTTCACGTAGTACCGCGGAGGCTCGGCGAGCTGACCGCGGAGGATCTCCGGAGCGTTCTGCCGGTACCAGAGGACGATGCGGGGATCGAAGCTTTCAACACAGAAGCTGCCCCGATACGCCCGGAGGAGCGCCGTCGTCTTTTCGCAGAGCTCCCGGCGTCTCGGCCCGGTCTTCAGTTCCACGAGGAGTGGGACCCGCGCGCCGACCAGAGCGAGGACTTCGGTGAAGAGCGGGATCCGCTCGTCGGAGGCGGCCAGGCGGAGCGCGGAGAGCTCGTCATAAGTGCGGGAATCGACCCGGACGGGCGTCTCTTCGTCCGGCAGGCACATGCGGTTCAGCGTATCGTCGTGAAAGACGACGACCTGCCCGTCCTCCGAGAGCTGAACGTCGAGCTCGATGCCGTATCCCGCTTCGACGGCAAGCCGGAAGGCCGGCAGGGAATTCTCGGGGACCGTCTGATCGGCGTCATAGAGACCGCGGTGGGCGAAGCGGGCGCCCCGGAAGGTCTTTTTCTGTTCCTCGGACGCGCGCCCGGGGGCGAGGAGGAATGCGGCGGCTCCGGCGATCCCGGCGAGGGAGAGAACGGTTTTCGCGGCAATGTTCACGGCAGTCTCCCTCTCAGTCGTCGATCGCTTCGAGGCCCTTCGCATTCGCCACCTTCTTCGCGCGGATGTTCTTCACGAGGCAGGTGAAGACGGCGCAGGAGAGGGCGAAGAGGACGGTCGCGTAGATCGGAAGGGCGCGCCAGAGAAGGGTCATGTTGAAGAGAAAGCCGAGCAGGACCGGCGTGATGGTCTGCGCCGACATGGAGGCCGCGTAGTAGTAGCCCGTGAACTGCCCGATCTTCTTCGACGAGCAGAGCTCCACCACCATCGGGAAGGAGCAGTTGTGCACGAGCGCCATGCCGTACCCCTTGATCGCCCAGACGACGAAGAGCAGGGCCGGGAACGCGTATTCGCCGTGCTCGCCCGTGACACGCCCGGTCGGGGTGACGAAGCACATGACGATCATGCCGCAGACGGTGAGCGCGAGACCGGACGAGATCGTCCACTTGCGTCCGATCCTGTCCGCGATGGAGCCGGCCGTGGCGAAGCCGATGACCGACGCCAGCCCTCCGAGGATCGTGAGGATCATCGTCGCGCTCGACACGGAATTGAGGTAGTAGATGACGTAGTTGCCAATGTAGGTGCCGATCGCGTTGTCGGCCATGAACCAGAGGAATTCCGCGCCGAGGATCGCCATGAGCATCCGGCGGTTGGCGCGGCTCATCGGCGCGTCGTCGTCGACCGGATTCTCGATCGCGGCGAGCTCTTCGCCGAGCGCCAGCTCGTCACGCATTTCCTCCTCGATCCGGTTTTCCTTTACCGTCGCGAAGAGAACGAGGGCGGAGATCACCATGAGGACGGAAGCGACCAGGAACGGGATCTCGATGGTCCAGAGGTTCCTTGCCGCGTCGCCCGCGGTGATGTAGGAGGAGAGAGGGAGGAAGATGCCGAGGACCGTGGCGAACGCGCCGCCGAGATAGCCCATGATGTTGATGATGCCGTTGGCCTTTGCCCGGAGCGGCTTCGGGGTGATGTCCGGCATGAGGGCGACCGCCGGGTTGCGGTACATCATCATGAAGAGGAGCACGACGGCCATCATCGCGACCATGCCGCCGATCTTGTTCCAGTGGAAAAAGATCGGGATGAAGGGGAAGGCGAAGGCGGCGACGAAGGTGCCGGTGAGGATATAGGGCATGCGCTTGCCGATCGGGGTCTTCGTGCGGTCGGAGAGGGAGCCGAAGATCGGGAGCAGGATGAGCGCGGCGAGGTTGTCGCAGGCCATCACGATGCCGACGATCCACTGTACGTTGAGGATCTTGTCCGGGTCCCCGGCCTTGAGCTCGGCGGAGGAGAGGTCGTACATCCGGCGCGCGAAGATGTCGGTCAGGAACGTGGGGCACCACGAGTCGTAGACCTGCCAGAGAAGAAGGATGCCGAAGAACGCGAAGCCGATGAGAAAGGTGCGCCGGACGTTGAGCTTCAGGCCGCCCGGGCGGATGGATTCGTTTGCCATGGGGATTGCTCCTTTCACGAAATACGGGGATCTCTGCTTATCTTCCCTTAGTTTACCATATCCGTCAGGGAAATGCAAGAGAAAACAGCGTTCTGTGTACGGTTTGCCGAAAAGTCTTTGATTTCTGAAATTCTGTTGACTTTTTATAAAAATTCCGGTATAATGGGAACGAATCCAAAAACCGGAGGTGCGCCGATGCTGAAGCGATTCTTTGCATACTACAAGCCCCACAAGCTCATGTTTGCCCTCGACATGCTCGCGTCCCTGCTCGTCGCCGTCATCGCGATCGTCTACCCGATCGTGACGCGGAAGATGCTGAACGATCTGATCCCGAACCGGAAGTATCAGCTCATCGTGGCGTTCGGCCTCGTGCTGCTCGGACTGTACGTGCTGCGGATGCTGCTCAATTTCTTCATCCAGTATCAGGGCCACATGGTCGGCGTGCACATGCAGGCGCAGATGCGGCGCGACATGTTCAATCACCTCGAAAAGCTGCCGTACAGCTTCTACGACAACCACGAGACGGGCAAGATCATGTCCCGCATGACGAACGACCTCATGGACATCTCGGAGCTCGCGCACCACGGGCCGGAGAACATCATCATCTCCTCGATCTCGATCGTCTTGGCGTTCTGCTATCTGATGACCATCGACGTGTGGCTGACGCTCATCATCTTCTCGGCGGTCCCGTTCCTCATCGTGATCGCGTCGTTTTTGCGGACCCGGATGCGCAGGGCGTTCCAGGAGACCCGCAAATCCCTCGCCGTCATCAACGCCGCGCTCGAATCCTCCATCTCCGGCATCCGCGTCACGAAGGCGTACACCAACGCGGACCGAGAGAGCGAGAAGTTTGAAAACGGCAACACCGCGTTCATCGAGGCGCGCCGGGCATCCTACAAGGCGATGGGCCAGTTCCACTCCGGCACCGCGTTCATCACGGATATCTTCAACGTCATCGTCCTCATCGCGGGCGGCCTCTTCCTCTATAATGGCCGGATCCAGTTCGGCGACTATTCCGCGTTCATCGTCTCGGTCAACATGTTCATCGGCCCGGTCATGACGCTCATCAACTTCATGGAGCAGTACCAGAACGGCGTCACGGGCTTCGAGCGCTTCCTCGAGATCATGGACGAGGAGCCGGAAAAGGACGGGCCCGAGGCGCGCGACATCGGCGTGGTCGACGGCCACATCGAGCTGCGCGACGTGACCTTCCACTATGAGATCTACGACGAGGACGGCAATCCGGTCGAATCCGAGGAGAGCCGCGAGGTGCTCGACCACGTCTCGCTCGACATTCCGAAGGGGAAGACCTTCGCGCTCGTCGGACCGTCCGGCGGCGGCAAGACGACGATCTGCCACCTGATCCCGCATTTCTACGACTTCGTCAAGGGCGAGATCCTCATCGACGGGCGGGAGATCCACGACGTGACGATGGAATCCCTGCGCCGCAACATCGGCATCGTGCAGCAGGACATCTATCTCTTCAACGCGTCGATCAGGGAGAACATCCTCTACGGACGCCTTGACGCGACGGACGAAGAGGTGATCGAGGCGGCGAAGCGCGCGAACATCCACGACTACATCATGTCGCTCGAGCACGGCTACGCGTCGGAGATCGGCGAGCGCGGCGTGCGGCTGTCCGGCGGGCAGAAGCA
>JAFYBI010000472.1 GCA_017540285.1 Clostridia bacterium
GCAGTCCCGCACGATCTCCTGCATCTCCGTCGCGATGAATTTCGCCGCGGAGCCGAATCCGGGGGTGTGGTCCGTGCCCATGAGGTCGTTGTCGATGGTTTTCGGCACGCCCATCACGCGCATCTCATAGTCCGAAGTCCGGAGATATTCCGTCAGCTTGGCAACCGTGTCCATCGAATCGTTGCCGCCGATGTAGAAGAAATACCGGATATCGTATTTCTTGAACAGGGCGACGAGATTCTCGAAAAAGCCCGGGTCGTCCGCCGGCTTCGGGAGCTTTTTCCGGCAGGAGCCGAGCGCGGAGGCGGGCGTGTGTACGAGCCTTTTCAGCTGCCCGTCCGAGTCCGGGAAGCCGTCTGCTTTCGTGAAGAGCGGATTCAGCTCGACGAGCCGTTCATCGAGAAAGCCCTCGATGCCGTTTCGCATGCCGTAAACCTTGGTGATGACGTCGGAATGCAGGATGCACGTTTCGATAACGCCCGCGAGGGAAGCGTTGATGGCTGCGGTGGGACCGCCGGACTGGCCGACGACCGCCGCGCCGCGCAGAATGCTGTTCATGGTTCGCACCGTCCTTTGCGTTGATTTTGCCCTTCAGAATATCACAACGCCGCGGGTTTGTCAAGGCTTTTTCCGGATTTCTTTCCGGCGAAGTGCGAAAACGGAGTCGGAGACGGTCGAACGGTTTTTTTGACGCTGCGACGCCTTCCGACATCTTTTGCGCGGGGACGGCGGTATAATGAGGGCAAATCACTGTGACGGGGGAGAGAACATGCTGACACAGGAAGAAACCCCTCTGCGGACCGTGACGTCCGGCAAGACGCTGACGGTGTTCATCGAGGGGGACATCGACCACCATACCGCGCGGCAGATCCGGAGCCGGATCGATACGAAGGTGTACATCCAGCGTCCGGACGAGCTGATCCTCGACCTTTCGCGCGTCTGCTTCATGGATTCGTCCGGCCTCGGGCTGATCCTCGGGCGGTACGCAAAAGCGGTCGAGCTCGGCATCGCCTTCAAGGTCGCGAATCCGACGCCCGAGGTCCGCCGCATCCTCGATCTCGCGGGGACGGAGCGGCTCATCAAGATCGAAACGGCGCACCCGGCCAGGCGCGCATGGTGAGGAGGAGAGAAGATGGCAAAAGCAAAACCGGTCAACGAACTGAAATGCACCTTTCCGTCGTGGTCCGCGAACGAAGCGCTCGCGCGGTCCGTCGCGGCATCCTTCGCGGCGCAGATGAACCCGACCTGCGAGGAGGTCTCGGACATCAAATGCGCGGTCTCGGAGGCGGTGACCAACGCGATCGTCCACGGCTACCGCGACACCGTCGGGGAGATCCAGCTGATCCTCAAGCTCTACGCCGACCGGACCTTTTCGGCGGAGGTGCGGGACCGCGGCGTCGGCATCCGGGACGTCGAGGAGGCGATGCGTCCGCTCTTCACGACGGATCCCGAGCACGAACGGAGCGGCATGGGCTTCACGATCATCGAAAACTTCACGGATTCGCTCCGCGTCGTGTCCTCGCCGGGCAAGGGCACGCGGGTCATCATGAAGAAGAAGCTCTCGATGCTGCCGATCTCCAAATGACCGTTTCCGCAGTACATAGCGGGGAACCGCGGACGGGAGGCGGAAGGATGGCACAGAACGACAGAATATCCCCACAGGTGCGCGACGCGCTGCAGCGGGCGTCGGAGGGAGATCGGGAAGCGGAGGAGCGGCTGGTCGAATGGAATCAGGGGCTGGTGACGAGCGTCGCGGCGCGGTTCCGGGGACGGGGCGCGGATTTCGAGGACCTCGTGCAGATCGGATCGATCGGGCTCCTGAAAGCGATCCGCAGCTTCGATCTTGAGCGCGGCTTCGCCTTTTCGACCTATGCCGTTCCGCTCATCATCGGGGAGATCCGGCGGTTTCTGCGCGACGACGGCATGGTCAAGGTCGGGCGCGGGCAGAAGCGGATGGGGGCGCTTCTCATGAAGGAGAGGGAAGCGTGGATCGCGGAGCACGGGGAGGAGCCGCGCCTGAACGTCTTGGCGGAGCGCGTCGGCATCACCCCGGAGGAAGCGGCGGCTGCCCTCGACGCGGCGTCCCCGGTCCGGTCCCTGTCCGAGCGCATCGGGGAGGACGATTTCTCCCTCGAGGACGTGATCCCCGCGGAGGAGGACGAGATCGGACGGATGGTCGAGAACCTCGCCCTGACCGAGACGATCCGGCGTCTGCCCCCGCTCTGGCGTCAGATCATCGCGCTGCGGTATTTCAAGGACTACTCCCAGCAGCAGACGGCGGACGCCCTCGGGCTGACGCAGGTGAAGATCTCGCGGGAGGAGAAGAAAATCTTCGCCGAGCTGCGCGGACGGCTGGCGTGAAAAAAGGACTGTCGGGCGATCGGCAGTCCTTTCCGCGCGGATGCGGGATTATTTGAAGAGTCCTTCGAGCCAGAGAAAGTCCACGCCGGAGCGCATGGCGTCGTAGTGGTATCCGCCGTAGATGAAGTCCGTCGCGGTGCAGACGTCGAAGGAGTCCGCGCTCTCCGCTGTCAGGAACGCGACGTTGTAGAGCGGCTGGATGTCGTCGAACTTCTTGTCCCGGATGCACTTGATGCCTTCGAACTGCATGTGGACGGTGTTGAGATCGGCGGGCTCGGTGAAGGAGACGGACTCACCCGTCGTGAGCTTGGTGATGCGGATCTCGGTCGTCACGGGATAGCC
>JAFYBI010000473.1 GCA_017540285.1 Clostridia bacterium
TAGAGGTCGTTTCCTTCCCGGGAGCGCTCGCCGACGCCGGTGAAGACGGAATATCCGCCGTGCTCGGTGGCGACGTTGTGGATCAGCTCCTGGATCAGAACGGTCTTCCCGACGCCCGCGCCGCCGAAGAGTCCGACCTTGCCGCCCTTGGTATAGGGGCAGATCAGGTCGATGACCTTGATGCCGGTCTCGAGGATCTCGGTGTTGACGGACTGCTCCTCGTAGGTGGGGGCGGGGCGGTGGATCTCCCAGCGTTCTTCGGTTTCGGGGGCGGGCTGTTCGTCGACGGGATCGCCGAGGACGTTGAACATGCGCCCGAGGGTCTTGGGGCCCACGGGGACGGTGATCCCGCGTCCGGTGTCGATCGCTTCGGTCCCGCGGACAAGGCCGTCCGTCGAGCTCATGGCGATGCACCGGGCGACGTCGTCCCCCACGTGGGCGGAGACTTCCGCGACGAGGCGGCGTCCGCCCCATTCGACCTCGATGGCGTTGAGAATATCCGGCATCCTGCCGTCGTCGAACCGGACGTCGATGACGGGGCCGATGACCTGCGTGACGACGCCGATGTGCTTTGTTTCATTCATGGCAAACTCCACGGGTGGAAGGATTTAAGGGGTTCGGATCAGGGGTATGGAACTGTTCTGACGATAACTCTGATAAGGTTGGAGGCTATATTGGTGTGCGGACACAAACTGAACGAAATGGCAGCAGCCTTGTCCCCACCCCAGTTGAAGTTTCTTGCCGCTGAACTTGTTCAGCAGGGCTTCATTTTCAAAGAAGCCGCGTCTCCCTTTTTGCTTAAGATTCTCAGACTCCCGCTCCGGCTACGATCTCGGTGATCTCCTGGGTGATGGCGCTCTGTCTGGCCTGATTGTATTTCAGGCTGAGGTTTTCGAGCATTTCGTCGGCGTTCTTCGTGGCGGAGTCCATCGCGGCTCTTCTGGCGGCCAGTTCCGACGCGAAGGCTTCGGTGACGGAGGTATACAGCACGCCGGACAGATACTCGGGAATGATGGCGGCGAGCACTTCCTCGGCGTTCGGCTCGTACTCGGTGAGGGGTTTCGCCGCTCCGTCCTTCGGCTCCTCCGTCTCCTTCCCCGCGTCGGGATGCCGGTTTTCGGCGAGCACTTCCAGCGGGAGGAGGTAGGTGATATCGGGCTTCTGGGAGAGCATGGAGACGAACTTCGTGGAAATGAGGCTGACGGCGCCGATCTCCCCGTTCTCGTAGAGGTCCCGGGCCCGGTAGGCGATCTTCGCGGCGTCCCCGGAGGTAAACCGTTCGACCGACGCGAACTCCGGCGTGAGGACCTTGAAGGTCTTTCTCGCGGTATAGTAGTCGACGGCGCGCTTTCCGACGGGGAGGACGAAATCCGTGGGGCGGATCATGGTCATGGCGGAGCGGAAGATATTGGAGTTATACCCTCCCGCGAGACCCCGGTCCCCGGCGATGACGATATAGAGGGCGGGGAGTTCTCTCGCTCTCTGGCGGGCGTAGACGCTCTTTTCGGCGGAGAGGTCGGCGAAGGCGTCGAGCATCACGTCGCGGTAGAACCGGGAGGACTCCATCCTCGCGGCGGCCCGGCGGATCTTCGAGGAGGCGACGAGCTCCATGGCCTTGGTGATATGCCGGGTGGAGTCGACGGAGCGGATCCTTGCCCGGATGGCTTTCGTATTCGCGCCCATTTTTTACTTTTCCCCTTCAAAGACGCCGTAGACTTCCCCGCGGAACTTCTCGGTGAACCGTTTGACGGCGTTCTCGAGTTCATCCCGGTCCTCGTCGGGAAGCTGGCCGGTTTCGGCGATGCGCTTCATGAGTTCGTCGGCGTTGTCCCGGAGGAAGAGGAAGAGTTCCTCCTCGTACCGGCGGACGTCGTCCACTTCGATCTCATTGAGGTATCCGTTGACGACGGCGAAGATGATCGCGACCTGATAGGCGACGGGGACGGGCTTGTTCTTGTCCTGTTTGAGGACTTCGACGATGCGGCGTCCCAGGGCGAGGCGGGCCTTGGTATCGGCGTCGAGGTCGGACCCGAACTGGGCGAAGGCTTCCAGCTCCCGGAACTGGGAATAGAGCAGCTTGAGGGAGGAGGCCGTCTTCTTCATGGCCTTGATCTGGGCGGAACCGCCGACGCGGGAGACGGAAATGCCGGGGTTGACAGCCGGAATGACGCCGGAGTGGAAGAGTTCGGTTTCGAGGAAGATCTGCCCGTCGGTGATGGAAATGACGTTGGTGGGGATATAGGCGGAGACGTCGCCGGCCTGGGTCTCGATGATGGGCAGGGCTGTGATGGATCCGCCTCCGAATTCGGGAGCGACGCGGGCGGCCCGTTCCAGCAGGCGGGAGTGGAGGTAGAAGACGTCGCCGGGATAGGCTTCGCGTCCCGGGGGCCGGCGGATGAGCAGGGACAGGGCGCGGTAGGCGACGGCGTGCTTCGAGAGGTCGTCGTACACGATGAGGACGTCCTTGCCCTGAGCCATGAAGTATTCGGCGATGGCGCAGCCGGAATAGGGGGCGATATACTGGAGGGGAGCCGCTTCGGAGGCCGTTGCCGCGACGATGACGGAATAGCGGTCCGCGCCGTTTCTGCGGAGGGTTTCGGCGACGTAGGCGACGGTGGTGTTCTTCTGGCCGATGGCGACGTAGACGCAGATCACCCCGGTGTCCTTCTGGTTGAGGATGGTATCGAGGGCGATGGTGGTCTTGCCGGTCTGGCGGTCGCCGACGATGAGTTCCCGCTGGCCCCGTCCGATGGGGATCATGGAGTCGATGGCCTTGATGCCGGTATGCAGCGGGACGGAGACGGACTTGCGCTTGATGATGCCGGGGGCCTCGGATTCGATGGGCCGGGTCTCGGTGCATCCGGTGGGGCCGCGTCCGTCGATGGGCTGGCCGAGGGCGTTGACGATGCGTCCGACCATGCCGTCCCCGACGGGAACGGAGACGACGGTCCCGGTGCGGTAGACCTTGGTGCCCTCGCGGATATGCTCGCTGTCGTCCAGCATGACGATGGCGACGGTCTGTTCCTCGAGGTTCATGGCCATGCCGAATTCGCCGCCCTCGAATTTGACAAGCTCGTTCGCCATGCAGTTATCGAGGCCGAAAGCGCGCACTATTCCGTCCCCGGCCGTGATGACGGTGCCGGTTTCCGCTTCCTGCGCCTTATTCTCGTAGTTTTTGATCTGATTCTTGATGATGCTGCTGATTTCTTCAGGACGGATGTCCAGACGAAGTGCCATGGTTTTATATCTCCGATATAAGAGGTATGAAACGCTTCACGTTTCGGATTGATGTCCTGCGCGGACGGCGGAAATATTGTCATACCTTCACGAAGGTATATAAGGAATGAAACGCTTCGCGTTTCGGATTTTATGTCCTGCGCGGACGGCGGCACGGGGGACCA
>JAFYBI010000474.1 GCA_017540285.1 Clostridia bacterium
CGCGCTTCGCGCGACAGCATAAAGAGTCCAAAGGGCGAAGCCCTTTGCTTCCTCAACGCTCGCGTTGCAGGAAGCTTTCCGGAGCTGTCCTCCGGACCGTTACATCGCCAGTCCGCCGTCGATGCGGATCACCTCTCCCGTGATGTAGTCCGCCGCGGGAGAGCACAGGAACACCGCCAGCGCGGCTACCTCCTCCGGCTCCGCCATCCGTCCGAGCGGGATCTGCTTCCGCAGAGGCGCGTCCTCCGGAATGTCCTTCGTCATGTCCGTCGCCACGAAACCGGGCGCGATGGCGTTGGCGTTGATCCCGCGGGAGGCCAGTTCCTTCGCGACGGATTTGGTCATGCCGATCAGCCCCGCCTTCGACGCCGCGTAATTGACCTGCCCCGCGTTCCCGGTCAACCCCGCGATCGAGGCCATGTTCACGATACGGCCGTACTTCTGCCGCATCATGAGCCGCACCGCGTGCCGGGTCATGTTGAACGCGCCGCCCAAATTGATGTTCAAAACGCGCGCGAAGGCTTCCTCCTTCATCTGCGCGACAAGACCGTCCATCGTGACGCCGGCGTTGTTCACAAGGATGTCGATGCGCCCGAAGTCCGCCGCGATCTGCTTCACGACGGCCTCCGACTCCTCAAAGGAGGACACGTCGCACCGGTACGCGCGCACGGTCACCCCGGTCTTCTCCGCCAGAGCCGCGGCCGCCGCTCCGGAGGTCTCCTCCGGGCAGTAGTCCACGATGGCCACGTCCGCGCCGCATTCCGCCATGGCTCCCGCGATGGCGTATCCTATGCCGCGGGAGGCCCCCGTCACAACGGCGCACCGGCCCGCGAGCATATCGCCCGAATAGATTCCCATAGTACAGTCCTTTCAGCTTCCGAGAGCCTTCACGGCCGCCGCCAGCGTCTCTTCGTCCTGCGCCTGATACACGGCGGCGTTCCGGTCGATCTTCCGTATCAGCCCGCACAGGGTCTTTCCCGGGCCGCATTCCACGAACGTGTCCGCCCCGGCCTCGATCATCGCGCGTATTTCGTCGGTCCAGCGCACCGGGTTCCGTATCTGCGCGGAGAGGATCGCGGGGTATCCCGCCGGGTCCTCCGGATAGAGCTCCCCCGTCAGATTGGCCCGGACCGGAACGCGCGGCCTCGAGAATGTCACGGCCTCGAGAACGGGCAGTAATCGCTCCGAAGCCGTCGCCATGAAGGGCGTATGGAACGCGCCGCTCACCGGCAGATCCACCGTCCGCGCGGACAGGCCGCGTTCCGCCGCGAGGGCCTTGAACGCGGCGACCCCTTCCGCGGTCCCGGAAATCACCGTCTGCTCCGGCGCGTTGTAGTTCGCCGGGAATACGCCGTCGATCCCTGCGCAGAGATTTTCGATCTCCTCCGGGGACAGGCGCATCACGGCGGCCATGGCGGGCGTGCCGGGCATCCGCTCCGAAGCCTCCGCCATGTACTCCGCCCGTTTCAGCACGAGGGAAAATCCCTCCTCCGGGGAAAACG
>JAFYBI010000475.1 GCA_017540285.1 Clostridia bacterium
GTTCCCGGAGATGAACCGGCGTCCGCCCGGGAAGGTGTTGATCGTCAGAAGGCACCGGTTCCCGCATCCGCCGCAGACCGCGGTCTTCGAGGTGTGGGTGAAGGAGGCGAGGGCTTCCTTCGAGATGAGCTTCGAGGGCTCGCCGGTCTTTTCCGCCCGCTCCTTCGCCCAGAGCGCCGCGCCGTAGGCTCCCATGAGCCCCGCGATGTCCGGCCGGACGACCTCGCGTCCGATCTCCCGCTCGAAGGCGCGGAGCACGGCGTCGTTGTAGAAAGTGCCGCCCTGCACGACGATGTGCTGGCCGAGCTCATCGGGGGAGTGTGCGCGGATGACCTTGTAGATCGCGTTCTTGACGACGGAGAGGGAGAGGCCCGCCGAGATGTCCTCGACGGTCGCGCCGTCCTTCTGGGACTGCTTGACCTGCGAATTCATGAAGACGGTGCAGCGGCTCCCGAGGTTGACCGGCGCCTCGGCGAAGAGGGCCTTCCGGGCGAATTCCGCCGACGTGCAGCCCATGGAGCGGGCGAAGGTCTCGATGAAGGACCCGCACCCGGAGGAGCACGCCTCGTTGAGCATGATCCGGTCGACCGCGCCGTTCTTGATTTTGAAGCACTTGATGTCCTGTCCGCCGATGTCGAGGATGAAGTCGACGTCGGGCATGAAGGTTTTCGCGGCGGTATAGTGCGCGACGGTCTCGACGATGCCGTAGTCGACGCCGAACGCGTGCCGGATCAGCTCCTCGCCGTAGCCCGTGACGGCCGCGCCGACGAAGGTGACGTCCGCGGGGGCGGTTTCGTAGATGTTCGCGAGCTCCTGCCGCACGATCGAAACGGGATCGCCGTGGTTGGAGGCGTAGTATGTATAGAGCAGCTCGCCCGCCGATCCGATGACCGCGAGCTTGGTGGTGGTGCTGCCGCAGTCGATGCCGATCGCCGCGGGCCCGTGATAAGCCGCGAGGGAAGCCACGGGGACGGACGCCTTCTGGTGCCGCGCGGCGAAGGTCTCGTATTCCTCCCGATCCCGGAAGAGGGGCTCGGTGCGGGTCGACGTGGAGCGGATCTTCGCGCCTTCGAGCTTTCGGACAAAGCCGTCGAGGTCGCAGAGGTCGATGTCGTCCGAGACGCGCACGGTGCGGGAATACAGCGCGGCGCCGAGGGAGACGGCGTTGCGGGCGTATTCCGGGAAGATGGCGTTCTCCGGGGAGAGGCCGAGCGTCTCGACGAAGCGTTCGCGCAGGCCCCGGCAGAAGTACAGCGGCCCGCCGAGAAACATGACGCGCCCCTCGATGCGGCGGCCCTGCGCGAGTCCGGCGACGGTCTGGTTGACGACCGCCTGATAGATCGACGCGGCGATGTCCTCCTTGGACGCACCCTGATTCAGGAGGGGCTGGACGTCCGACTTGGCGAAGACGCCGCAGCGGCTGGCGATCGGATAGATCTTTTTGTGCCGCAGGGCGAGCGCGTCCATTTCGTCGGGCGTGACGTCGAGGAGGGAGGCCATCTGATCGATGAACGCCCCGGTCCCGCCCGCGCAGGTGCCGTTCATGCGCTCATCGGTGCCGCCCTGCCAGAAGATGATCTTCGCATCCTCGCCGCCGAGCTCGATCACGACGGAGATATTCTTTTCGAGTTTTTTGATGACCTCTCCGGTAGCCCAGACCTCCTGCACGAAGGGGATGCCCGCGCCTTCCGCCAGGCCGAGACCCGCGGATCCGGAGATGGCGGCGGTGAAGCGTTCCCTGCCGAGGACGGGCGCGGCCTCCCCGAGCATCTCGACGAGGGATTCGCGGATGCGGGAATAATGCCGCCGATATGCGGTGTAGACGATGTCGTCCCCGCGGAGCACGGCGATCTTGGCGGTGGTGGAGCCCACGTCGACGCCGAGGGAGAGGGGAAGTGTGTCGGAATGAATCATGCGGAACGAAAATCCTTTATATGGCAAACGGATGAAAATACTTCGAAATTGAAATGATAAAGAAATGGCTATCATTCCATTCTTCATCATAGCGCATGAGGGGGAGAAAATCAAAGACTTTATTTAAACTTTTTATGATTTTTCTTTCTGTTTCGACATGATGTGCGAAGCAGGAGCGATTGACAGCTTCGGCGATTCTTTTACCTGCGCGGCTGCGCTTGCGGATGAAGTACAGGTTTTTTCCTTTGTGAAGGAGAAGA
>JAFYBI010000476.1 GCA_017540285.1 Clostridia bacterium
AAATCCGCCGGCATGAAGGGGCTCGTCCTGACCGCCAAGCATCACGACGGCTTCTGTCTCTGGCCGTCCGCTGAGACGGAGCACAGCGTGAAGAATTCCCCGTGGAAGAACGGGCAAGGCGACGTCGTGCGCGAGTGCGCGGATGCCTGCCGCCGCGGCGGGATCAAGTTCGGCGTGTATCTCTCCCCGTGGGACCGCAATTCGAAGTACTACGGCACCCCGGAATACAACGACTACTACTGCAATCAGCTCACGGAGCTGCTCACGAATTACGGCGAGCTCTTCATGGTCTGGTTCGACGGCGCGTGCGGAGAGGGCCCGAACGGCAAGAAGCAGGTCTACGACTTCGACCGCTACATCGCCCTCATCCGCAGGTATCAGCCGAACGCCTGCATCTTCAACGACCACGGGCCGGACGTCCGGTGGTGCGGCAACGAGGCGGGACAGGCGCGCCGCGAGGAATGGGCGGTCGTCCCCTCCGAGCTCTGCTTCCGCTCCGAGATCCAGACCGGTGCCGGACCGCTGGAAGGCGATCTCTCCTTCCTGTACAACTCCGACGCGGAGATCGGCGAGCTCGGCCGGATCCTCTATTCGAAGGGCCTCGTCTTCACCGGCGCGGAGATCGATATGTCGATCCGTCCGGGCTGGTTCTACCACGCGAACGAGGAGCCGCACTCCCTCGAACGCCTCTTCCGCACCTACGTCAATTCCTGCGGCGCGAACACGAGCTTCAACCTCAACGTCCCGCCGATGCCCTCCGGACGGTTCGACCCGCGCGATATCGCCCGCCTGCGCGAGCTCGGAGACGCCCTCCGGAATGCATTCGGCGAAGAGAAGCGCGTCCCGACGGCCGTCACCCGGATCGATACGGGCAGCAGCACGCAGGCAAAGTTCGAGATCCGGCTCCCGGAGAAGACGACGGTCCGCTTCGTCAACCTGATGGAGAACATCGCCGAAGGTCAGCGGATCGAGAGCTTCCGCATCCTCGCGGGCGACCGCTGCGTGTATGCAGGCCACACCGTCGGCCACCGCAAGCTCTGCCCGGTGAACGTCGAATGCGACAGCCTCACGCTCTTCGTCACCGGCGCGCGCGACACGGTCGAGTTGCGGGAGATCGGGGTGTACCGCGCATGAAACGCCCGCAGATGATCCTCTTCGACTACGGACACACGCTCCTCTACGAACCGGACTGGGACGCGGAGCGCGGTGACCGGGCGCTTCTCGCATACGCGGTGAAGAATCCGAAAAACTGCGGCGTCGGGGAGATCCGGAGGGAAGTGGCGGAGGTCTTCGGGGAGATCGAACGGATCCAGGAGGCCGAGGGGGTGAGCATTCCGTGCATCCTCGGCGACCGGCTGGTCTACGAACACCTCGGGATCGAATTCTCGCTCACGCCGCACGAACAGGAGACCGTCTTCTGGACCGCCGCCTGCCCCGGTGCCGTCATGCCCGGCGCTGACAGGCTGCTCGATGCCCTGGCGGAGGCCGGGATCCGTACGGCGGTGCTCAGCAACAACGGTTGGTCCGGCGAGGCGATCCGGGAGCGGTTCGACCGGCTTCTCCCGAACCACCGCTTCGAATTCGTGATGTCCTCTTCGGACTACCTGATCCGCAAGCCGGATCCGCGCCTCTTTGAGATCGCACTCCTCAAGGCCGGGCTCGACGCCTCGGAGGTCTGGTATGTCGGGGACAGCCTCCGCGCGGACGTGTACGGATCGCATGCCGCGGGGCTCTTTCCCGTCTGGTATGAGGAGGAGACGATGGAGAGCCGGTATGACATCACGGGCATCCCCCTTCCGGATTTCGCCTATCTCCGCGTCACGAGCCTCGATGCGCTCGCTGAGATCGTCGGAGCGCTTTCCTGAATAACAAAAGCCGTCTCGTTTGAGACGGTTTTGCTTTGACCTGATTACAGATCCTTTTCCATCGTTCCGCAGGTGAAGGGAAAGAAATTGTACGTTGCCGCCCGGGTGTGGATATAACCGAGGGATTCGTACCATGTGCGCAGACGGAGATTCTCGTCGACCAGAGAAAGCGTCATCCGGATATATCCGCGCGCCATTGCTTCTTCTTCGGCATGTTCGAGCAGCGCGCGTCCGATCCCGCGGTGCCGGAAGGCGGGCAAAACGGCGAGGTTGCAGAGCTCGCATGACCCGTCCTCTCCGGGAAAGAGGGAGACATATCCGACGATCCGCTCCCCGTCGTGTGCCGTGAACATCGGCCGATGCTCGACGGAATTTTGATACCGGAGCCGCTCTTCCGACATGGCAAACGCCGTGAACCGAGGCGCGTTCTCCGGGGTGAACCCGAATTCTTCCGCCACGGTCCCGAAGCTCTCGCGGATCACTGCAGCGCAGGCGGGGATCTCGGCGGGATCAGCCCGCCGTATCACGAAGCTCATGTGCTCCTCGCCGCCTTCTCCGCATCGATCGCGAGAACGAAGCAGAGAACGTGCAGGGCGTCGTCGGGGTTCAGGATCTCGATGCAGTACTGGTCGGTCAGGTGGAAGAGCTCCTTCGAGACCGCGGCGACCATTGCACCCGACGCGTCGCAGATGGAGTAATCGGATTCCATGAAATTCCCTGATACGGTCCAGCCGCGGTAATCGATCGCGTAGTGCGTCGAGAACAGGGGACCGTCCCGGCGGATCGTCCCCGCATAGTCCGGCCCGATGTAGATCTCGCACGTCGAGCGCCATGCCCAGAACTTCTGCTTGACGGATGCGAGATAGTTTCCGTTCGCCCCGCGGACGTGGATCAGCTGTCCCCACGACGCCTGACTCTCGGCCGTATAGACGGTATTCCCCGCTTCGTCGTAGACGTCATAGGCGGCGAGGAACGCCGTGACGCGCTGTTTGAAATACAGTTTCATGATTTCACATCCTCGATCACATTGTTTGCCCAGAAGCCGGAGCGGAGAAGCGGCACCCCGATGAGGAGCTTCACCACGTCGATGAACTGCACGGCGAAATAGATCCACACGATGTCAAGTTTCGTGAAGCGGCACAGGATCAGCGAAAGCATCGCCGGGCACACCCAGGTATACACCGAGTCGAACAGGAACGTGATGACCGTTTTCCCGCCCGATCGGATCGTGAAGTACACGGCGTGGATGAACGCGTGGACCGGCGCCGTCGCACCCGAGATCATGAGGAACCGCGTCGCCAGCGCACGCACCTCCGGCTCCACCTTGTAGAGCAGCGGGATGAACGGCGCCGCCGCGATCATCAGGATCGCCACCGCGATGTTCGACACGATCGTGAAGAAGATCAGCTTGCGGTCGATGTCGATCGCGCCTTCCCGGTCCCCCGCGCCGAGCCGCTGTCCCACGAGGATCGACACCGCCGAGCCCATCGCGAACATGATGACGCAGAAGAGGTTCCACACCGTCGTCGCGATGTTCGCGGCCGCGATGACCGTGATCCCGCGCAGGGAATAGTTGCGGCTGATGAAGGTCATGCCGAGGGACCAGAGGATCTCGTTGATGAGGAGGGGGGCGCCCATGACGAGGATCCGGCGCACGAGATGGCCCGGCACCTTCGTGCTCCGGTACACGCCCTCGATGAACCGGAATTCCCCATGCCGCCGGTGACATGAGATTACGATGTACGCAAGCTCCACGAAGCGGGAGAGGACCGTCGCGATCGCCGCGCCCGCAACGCCGAGCATCGGGAAGCCGAATTTGCCGTAGATCAGGAGATAATTGAAGATCAGATTGACGGTGATGGCGATGAGACCGGCTGTCATGGGGGAGACCGTCTCGCCCGTCTCGCGCATTGTCCCGGCATAGGTCTGCACGAGCCCGAAGGGGATCAGCCCGATCACTGCGACGCTGAGATAACGCCGCGCGGCTTCCACGGTGACGGCGATCTCTTCGGGGGTGTTCGTCTCCCCGCGCAGAAAGAGCATCATGAGCTCATCACCGAAAAGCAGAAGGATCGCCGTCGCGAGAATGCCGGTCGTGAGGGAGAAGAGCATCTTGAAACGGAACGTGTTCCGCATTCCCTTCCAGTCTTCGACGCCGCAGAACTGCGTTGAGAAGATCGACGCGCCGGACAGCCCGCCGAAGATCGCCAGGTTGTAGACGAAAATGAGCTGGTTGACGATCGACACCGCGCTCATGGAGTAGGTGCCGAGGCCGCCCACCATGACGTTGTCGAGCAGGGAGACGAAGTTGGTGATCCCCTGCTGGATGATGAGGGGGAGGACCAGCGCGAAGAGCATCCGGTAAAACGCGCGGTCTCCGATGTATTTTTCCCTGAATTTCATGTCGTGATTTCTTCGACGCAGGCCTCGCAGTCGCCGCCGCATTCCTCGCCGCCCTTCGGATCAAGCCCCATGTCCGCCTCGGCCGCCTTCATCATGATCGCGCATTCGATGCGCTTTTTGAAGAGTTTGCAGCCGTATTCGTAGACGCCGCGGATCGAGCCCGTCGCGTGACAGGCGTTGGCCGCGCATCCGCCGGAGCAGTAGAGCTTGGCCCAGCAGTCGGCGCATTCCGGCCGTGCGTACACGTTGCAGAGCTTGAATTCGTCGCGCAGCGCGGTATTCGTGATCCCCTCGAACACATTGCCCATCTTGAACTTTTCGTCCCCGACGAACTGGTGGCAGGGGTAGAGATCGCCCGTCGGCGTCACGGCGAAGTATTCCGTCCCGGAGCCGCAGCCCGCGATCCGCTTGTAGATGCACGGCCCGTGGTTGAGGTCGATCATGTAGTGATAGAACGTGATCGGGTGTCCCTCGGCTTCGCGGCGGAGCATGTCCTTCGCGAGGATCTCATACTGTTCGAGAATGACGGGCAGGTCTTCCTCGGTCAGTGCCCAGGGCGTCCCGGGCGGGGAGACGACGGGCTCCATTGAGAGCTCGGTGAAGCCGAGGTCCGCCATGTGGAAGACGTCCTTCGTGAAATCGGGATTCCTGTGCGTGAAGGTCCCGCGCATGTAGTAGCCCTGATTCCCGCGGGCTTCGACGAGCTTTTTGAACTTCGGCACGATCCGGTCGTACGAGCCGACGCCCCGCCAGTCGCTGCGGGAGGCGTCGTGGATCTCGCGCCGTCCGTCAAGGGAGAGCACGACGTTGTGGCATTCGCGGTTCGTGAATTCGATCACGTCGTCGTTGATCCCCATGCCGTTGGTGGTGAGCGTGAAGCGGAAATTCTTCCCGGCATCCTTTTCGATGGAGCGCGCGTAAGCCACGAGCCGCTTCACGACGTCGAAGTTCATGAGCGGTTCTCCGCCGAAGAAATCGACCTCGAGGTTGACGTGCCTGCCGGAGTTCGCGACGAGAAAATCGAGCGCGGCCCTGCCGACCTCAAAGGACATGAGCGCTTCTTCGCCGTGGAACTTGCCCTGCGCGGCGAAGCAGTATTCGCAGTTGAGGTTGCAGGTGTGCGCGACGTGCAGGCAGAGGGCCTTGATCGTCGTATTGCGCGCCTTGAAGTCGAAGACGCGGTCCTTGTATTCGTCCTCGGAGAAGAGCTTGCCCGCGGCTTTCAGCTCTTCGATATCCGAGAGGCAGTCCGCGACGTCGTCGGCGGTGACTTCCGGGTATTTTTCCGTGATCGCGGCGGTGATCTCCTCCGGCGTCTTCGTCTCATAGAGCGCGATGACGTCGTAGGCCACCTCGTCGACCACGTGGACGCTGCCGCTGTAAACGTCGAGGACGATGTTGTATCCGTTGAGTTGGTACTGATGGATCATGATTGGCTCCGTTGCGCGCCGGCAAATAAAATCCGCCTGCCGGGAGTTGGCGGGCGGTATTTTATACGGTGCGTTTTCTTATTTGTTGTTCTTATTCTCGCACTTCTGGTTGGCAACACCGCAGGAAGTCTTGCAGGCAGACTGGCAGGAGGTCTGGCATTCGCCGCAGCCGCCGTTCTTGACGCTCTTCTTGAGATCGCGGGTCGTAAGGGTACGGATTCTCTTCATGGGTTTACTCCTTTTCTGGGATACAGTATTTAACAGGAATATTATACCGCACATCGTGGGTTTTGTCAATGGATTTGGGAAAGATTTTGCGATTCAAAAGCGATCGCTCCCGCTGA
Source organism: Clostridia bacterium (assembly GCA_017540285.1). GTDB lineage: Bacteria > Bacillota > Clostridia > Oscillospirales > CAG-272 > UMGS1696. Next base: position 6,043 of record JAFYBI010000476.1, read on the forward strand.
GACGTGTGAACCAGCAGTTGCATCCTGCCAGATTGCCGGAGTATCCAGTGACGGAGAGCCCGGCCATGGCCATGAAGACCGCAGCGCTGCCTGCCGTGAAGCATAAGCCCGTGGTGCCGGTCCCCTCTTCGTCCCAGCCTGCAATGTTGCGCTCAAGAAGATCCAGCAGACAGGAACGGATCTGCTCCCGGCTCATGCCGGACTGTTCGGCAAGATCATCCGGATCGATCGCACTGCCGACGGACAGACAGCGCAGGATACGGATGTTGTCCGGGTTTGCCAGTACCTGAAAGAATCGTGCGGTTTTTTCCGCGTCGAGGTTCATGATCTTTTGCCGGACTTCCTTCCCCGCAAGCGCAAAGCACATGCCGTCCGTGTCGGCGATAAGGAAATCGTCGGGGCTGGCGGAGCAATAGATCCCGGCCGTGGGGACCGCCTCTCCGGAACGCGAAAACATGCGCATCGCCGCTTCCGCAACGGCGTAAGTCCTTTCTCTTTCCTTCATTCCGCCGATCCGGCTCCAGGGATATGCCGGCGAAATGCGTCTGTCATCCGTATCTGTGCCGAAAAGCTCGTCAAAGGAGATCTCCAGCGCGCGGCACAATTCAGGCAGCAGCAGGACATCCGGCAGCGCGGCGGCCGTCTCCCATTTCGAAACTGCCTGTCCGGTCACGTTGAGCCGTTCGCCGAGCTGTTCCTGTGTCAGTCCGAGCGCTTTCCTCCGATCCAGAATTCTTTTTGCGATTTCTTTTTGTTCCATAAATGTTACCTCCCATATCATCTGCATTCAGAATACCAGATTCCGCAGAAAAAGTCAAGATAACATCCGTTTCAAAAGCTCCGCTTCGATTCAACCGGTGGTTGGGTGCAATGGGAAAGGGGCTGTCGCAAAAGCATTGGGGCGTGAAGCTGCACTTGATGGTGTCATTCCGAGGAAGGGCCT
>JAFYBI010000477.1 GCA_017540285.1 Clostridia bacterium
CGGCGATCAGGGTACGCAGGTCGGTAGCCGTTTAATGCATGACGGTTACAAAGGCAAACTCACCGTTCACGTTCGCCGCTGAAATGATGCCGTGGTCAGGTAGGACGCACTCCCTTGCGGGACATTCCGGGGCCGCGGCACTCCCCGGACGGACAGCCGCCTTTGTCAGGCAGCGATTGCTAATTCGTCGTTAGCGTTTAATTTAGTTTGGAGCCTTTTAAAGAGTTACCCCGAGCTCTACCCGCTTATCACACTTCAAAATCCCCGTCGAAACCTTTACGTCCCCGTGAGGCATCCGTGCGATGCAATCTTATTATATCACATTTGCAGCGAAAATGCAAGTGTTTTCGGGGAAATCTTTGCGGCGCGGAGCGCAACGTCCCGTTGCCGGCCGCAATGCTTCGCTTCCATGGCGCACCGCAAGGATTTATTGCTTGCAAAACGACGCGAAATGTGATATCATTTTCCCGAAAACAACCGCTCCGGCGCGCTGTCGGAGAGAAACGAGGAACTTATGGCAACCGTGGGAAACAACATCCGGCATTATCGCGAGAAAGCGGGCATCAGCCAGGAAGCGCTCGCGGAAAAGCTCAGCGTCACGCGGCAGGCCGTTTCCAACTGGGAGCTCGGCAAGACGGAACCTGACATCGACACCCTCCACCGGATCGCGGACGCGCTCGGCGTCACGATCGAGGAGATCGTCTACGGCTATGAGCGGAAGACGACGGTTATTCACAGCCACAACACGACACAGACGATCGAAAAGGCATCCTCTCACGGGATCGGCTTCGGCTGCGCACTGGCGATGGTGATCTCTTACGTGAAATGGCAGTCCATCGGCTGGGCGATCCTGCACGGGGCAATGAGCTGGGGATACGTGATCTATTATTTCATCAAGTACGTAAAAGCCTGAAATCACGCAAGGCCCTTGCATTCTCCCCGCTCTCATGGTATAATGTCTTCGAAAAACAGAAAAGGAGACTTTTGAACCATGGCCAACGAATGGGACCTCTCGATCCTGTATTCCGGATTTGACGACCCCGCGCTCGCCGCAGACCTGAAGACCGCGGACGAGCTCATCACGGAGCAGATCGCGCTTGCCGCAAAGGCGGAGAACCTGCCGCACCGGTATCTGCTCGAAGAATACCGCGACCTCTCGGAGAAGACCTCCGCTGTGTCCTCGAAGCTCTATATTTACGCCTCGCTGCGGTATTCCGCCGACACGAACTGCGTCGAAGCAGCGAGCATGATGGGCAGGCTGATGGACAAATTCAGCGAGACCGCCGCTTCCGACGCGAAGATCCGCCGCCTCATTGCACACTTCGAAGATCTCGACGCGCTCATCGAAGACGGCTTCGGCGAATACGCCTACCTGCTGCGCACGCTGCGGGAGGACAGCCGTTATCTTCTCTCCGACGCGGAGGAGGCGCTTCTCGCGAAGATGAAGATCTCCGGCTCCTCGGCGTGGGAGGATCTGCAGTCCACCCTGACGAGCGGCGTCAAGGCGCATTACCGCGGCGAGGACATCCCGCTGTCCGCCGTCCGCAATCTCGCCTACGATCCCGATCCGGCAGTCCGCAGGGAAGCGTACGAGGCGGAGATCGCGTGCTACGAGCCGATCCGGGAGGCCGTCGCGTTCTCCCTCAACTCGATCAAGCTCCAGATGATCAACGAATGCGCTCTCCGCGGGTATGATTCTCCGCTCGACCGCGCTCTCAAGGATTCCCGGATGAAGCGGGAAACGCTCGACGCTCTGATCTCGGCGATGGAAGAGTATCTCCCGGTCTTCTGGAAGTATCTCCGCGCGAAGGCGAAGGCGCTCGGACATGAAAACGGCCTGCCGTGGTACGACCTCTTCGCGCCGATGGGGAAGAGCGACCGCAAGTTCACGATCCCCGAGGCGAAGGAGACGCTCCTCTCGTTCTTCGAGCAGTTTGACGGGGAGCTCGCCGGGATGATCGCGCGGGCGTTCGACGAAAACTGGATCGATTTCTGGCCGCGGGACGGGAAGGTCGGCGGCGCGTTCGACTGCGGCGTCCCGACGGCGAAACAGAGCCGCGTGCTCACGAACTTCGACGGCTCGTTCAGCGACGTCATCACCCTGGCGCATGAGCTCGGTCATGCCTTCCACGACCAGCAGATCTTCCCGCACTCTCTTCTGAATCAGGAATACACGATGCCCGTCGCCGAGACGGCCTCCACGTTCAACGAAGTCGTGGCCGGGGCGGCATCGCTTGCCATGGCAGGGAGCCCGGAAGAGCGGCTGAACCTCCTCGAAAGCCAGATCATGGACGCCTGCCAGATCATCTGCGACATCTATTCCCGCTACCTCTTCGAAACGGCGGTCTTCGAGAACCGCTCCGAAGAGTTCATGAACGCGGACAGGCTGTGCGATCTGATGATCGAGGCGCAGAAGAAGGCGTACGGCGACGGGCTCGACCCCGACGCGCTCCACCCGTATATGTGGCTGTGCAAGAGCCATTATTACAGCGGAGATCTCAGCTTCTATAACTTCCCCTATGCGTTCGGTGGTCTCTTCGCGCGTGGGCTCTACGCGAAATACCGCGAAGCGGGGCCTTCGTTCGTCCCGGTCTACAAGGAGATGCTCCGGGCGACCTCCGTGAACGACGTCGAGGACACCGCGAAGATCGCGGGGATCGACCTCACCGACCGCGCGTTCTGGGAATCCGGGCTCCGATCCATCGCGGAAC
>JAFYBI010000041.1 GCA_017540285.1 Clostridia bacterium
AACACCGTGCTCTATCAGCATTGCTTCGGCGGAGAAATGCCGGATGACGATATCTGCTGCGCGGAAAAGACGCTCGCGCTGTTCGATCTGATCTTCGAGGACGGAGATTACGGGATCGATCTTTCGACCGTTTATGAGGCGCATTTTTGTCTCGCGGAGGCATACGGAAGAAAACGCGATGCGGACCGGTGCCTTGCTGAGCTTGAAATCGCCGCGGATTACGCCTTCCGTGTAGAAAAAGAAACCGGAAAGAAAGAGACCCGATACACCTCCCGCCTTGTCCGCGGGACCGTCTATCCGCCCGGCGCTACGAATTGCTATCATGCTGTTAAAATGATGGCGAATGAAATGGAGGAATTTGGCTGCTTTCACTTCCTCCGCGAGGACGAGCGATTTCAGGCGATCCAAAAAAGACTCCTCGCCGATCCCGCGCAGAACGGGACGGGAGAAGCCTGAGCCTTTTGTAAACGTCTTTGAAGAGGAGGTTCGGGGGAGGGCGCTTTCTTCGGAAGGTCCCTCCCCCGTCCGTATTCACCTGAAAAAGTCGATCACCCACTCGTGGAAGTCCGGGGCCTCGTCGATCGCGCCGTGGCTGTAGCCCTCGAACATGTGCAGCATCGCCCCGGGGATCCGGGAGGCAAGCTCGCGGGAAGCCGCGCCGCTCACAATCCGGTCGTCCGACGCGCCGAGCACGAGAGTCGGGCAGGCGATCTCCGGGAGACGGTCCCACGCGTCGTGGGCGAGACAGGCGCGCGCCTCGGTGAGGAACCGGGAAAAGCTCTCCTTCGGCGGGATGCGGGCGTACAATCCGTAGGCAGTCCGATATTTCAGCCGGTGCGCCTTCGTGTATGAGCGCTCCTCCATATCGAGCATGATCCCGCGGTAGTCGCCCGCCTCCGCGAGACCGATCCAGTGCCCGACCGCCTCCCGGACCGTGGCGTTCTGCCGCCCGAGCGTGATGGCAAGACACAGCTTTTCCACCTTCTCCGGATGCGCGAGCGCGAATTCCTCCGCGATCATGCCGCCCTGCGACACGCCGAGCACCGAGGCCCGCTCGATCCCGAGCGCATCCATCTCCCGGCTGACGTCCTCCGCCATGTCCCGGACGGTGAAGCCCTCCGGCAGACTGCGGCGGCGGCTGAATACCGTCACGCGGAAGTCCTTCGCGTAATCCCGCGCCCAGACCGCCACTGGGACCGCGATGCCTTCCACCGTGCGGAAGCCGTCGCTGATGCCGGGGATCATGACGACGGGACGGTCCCCCTCCCCGAAGGTGACGATATCGAACGTCTCGCCGTCAAGCGTGAGCACGGCGTTCTTCGCGTCGAAAAACATGGCGTCTCCTTTCCTCAAAAAGAACGGGGGAAGCTCTCGCAAGTTTCCCCTGTTCCGGTCGGATTCGTATGGATCAGTCGTCCAGCTTGTCGGCAACGGCGTCGACCGCTTCGGCTGCGGCCTCTTCGACCTTGTCTTCCGCCGCTTCAACGGCTTCGGCGGCGACTTCTTCGGCCTTTGCCTCGACGGCGCCGACGGCTTCCTCAGCCGCTTTTTCAACCGTTTCCGCAACCGCTTCACCGGCTTGTTCCGCGTCCTCGGCGGCCTTTTCGGCGGCGATTCTCGCGCGGAATTCGGCGCGTCTCTGGGCGGTCTCTTCCGCTCTCTTCGCGAGTTCCTTCTGACGGGTCGCGATCACGCGGGTGATCTGGTCGGTATACGTATCGATGTCAGCGCCGGTGTCCACGCACATCTTGAGGATCGGGCTGCCGTCCTGCTTCAGGATCTGGAAGACGCTGTACTTCGCCTTGAACGTGCGGTCGCCCTTCTGATATTCGTATTCCTTTTCTTCGACGGTCGCCTTGTCGAGCTCGTTGTAGAACCACTGGCCGTTCAGCTCTTCGTCGATGGTCTCGTCGAGGAGGGAGAAGCGTCTGCCGAGGAGGTAGACTTTCTCACTGGTGAAGATGAGGTTCGCGCCGACGAAATAGTTGGTGCGGCTGATGCCGTCCGCGCCTTTCTTGTAGTAGAAGGGCTCTTCCTTCGCCTCGAAATCGTAGCCGCGGAGGTTGATGGGCTTGCGCTGCTTCAGGAAGGACTTCTCGAAGACTTCATGCTTCTTTTCGTTCAGCTCCTGAAGATTCTTGATACGTTCGGAAATCTGGTAGTCGATGTCGGAGTCATTGGACTTGCCGCCCGAAGAGAAGATCATGATCGCGAAGCCGACGATCGCGGTGAGGATACCGGGCATTCTCAGCCAGCGGAAGAACATCATGATGACGCCGATGCCGGCGACGATCGCACCGATCAGACCGACGATCGAAATCGGAGGAGCGGTGAAATACTGGAGATTTCGCTTTGTTTCCATAACAAGTCTCCAGTTTCATGAGATTTTGATGATAACGACCATCCATTATCAATATCATAATCATACCATAAAAAAACCGGTATGTCAAGGCGTTCTTGTGGTTTTATCACAAAAATTGAAGAAAAAACCGGAGCCCCCGTGGGAACTCCGGTCGGATGCCTGTCTTCAGTTCAGTTCGGCGAAGTACTTGATGGTGCGGACCATCTGGCTGGTGTAGGAGTTTTCGTTGTCGTACCAGGAAACGACCTGGACCTGGTAGGTGTCGTCGTCGATCTTGATGACCATGGTCTGGTTGGCATCAAACAGGGAGCCGT
>JAFYBI010000478.1 GCA_017540285.1 Clostridia bacterium
GTACGGGATCTAGTTTATCCAGATGGCATCTCGCGTCGCGGACCACGGGATCCTCGTCGCCGACGCCCATCTCCTCCGCAGCCAGGAGCCGATCCCTCCGGTTCTCCCAGATGAGCTGCTGGTCGAAGGCGCAGCCCACGGTGTGATAATAGGCACCTTTCGGTGCATCGTCCCCGCACATCTGCTCTGGAGAGGCGGAGGGGCTTGCGAGATAATTGCCGTCCCTTTCGACAAGGTTCTTTTCCAGGAACACCGCCATTTCCCTCAGGAGAGGCCAGGTGAAGCGGCGGAGGACATCTCTGTCTCCGGTGAAGGCATACCAGTCCCAGAAGGGAATGGACGTGAATCCCCCCATGCCGGGACCGCTGTGGCTGATGGTCATCTCTCCCGTCTCCGGGTCCACGCGTGTGTCCGGAACGAGTTCATATGGCCACGCTGCGGTGCCCACGGTCCAGCCGTTCTTCCCAGGTCCTTCGTAGCGCTCCGGATGAAGGCCGCGGATGTATTCGTCCGCGATATGCCGGGCGGCGGGAAGGAAGGCCTCCACGAAGTCCGCATAGGCGGGGAAGGTCTCCGCAAGATTTGCGGGGAAAGCGGGCCAGTAGTTCATCTGGACGTTGATGTTGTGCCAGTAGCCGCTTCCCCACGGCGGGGAATCGTAGCGGTTCCACGTCCCCTGCAGATTTGGCGGGAGCGTACCCGGCCGCGCGGACGAGATCAGCAGATACCGCCCGTACTGGAAGTACAGCTCTTCAAGATACAAAGAGTCCGCGCCTGACTTGTATTCGTTCAGGAGCCGGTCGGTCGGGACCTTCGGGATCTCGCCGCCGAGATCGAGCGTCACGCGCCCGAACATCGAGCGGTAGTCCTCCAGATGGCGGCTGCGGAGCTCGAAGTAGTCCGTCGCGCAGGCGGCGTCGAGGATTGCGCTGACCGCCTCGTGCGGATGCGGATTGCCCGCGTTTTTCTTCGCTGGATCGTCCTCCGTGAAGACGGACGGGCGGAGTTTGTAGTCCGTCCCGAACGCGCCGAGGATGACCGCGCAGGTCGCGCCCTCCACGCGCACCGAGCCCTCGCCCGGGATGATCTCCGCCGCTTCGTCCGCCAGCACGGCGAACTGCGCCTCGAAGCGGACCTTGTATTCGCCGTAGACGCCGCCGACTGTGATGCGGTTCTCGAGCGCAAGCTCGTAGGTGTCTTCGCGGTCTTCGCCCTCGAACGGAATCGTCGGGCGGACGGTGAACGACAGCTTGCCCGGCGCGGACGCGCTCAGCGAGACCGCCAGTACGCGGTCCGGATAGCTTGCGAAGTATTCGCGGCTGTACAGGACGCCGTCGCAGACGTAGCTGACGCCCGCGGTGCCTTCGTTCAGCCGCAGGAAGCGGCGGTAATTGCTGACGTCCGTGTGCCCGAAGTCGAGGTACAGCTCAAGGAAATCCGCCAGCCCGCCGTGACGCTCGCTGTCCTTGCCCGCGAGCGGCGAGACGAGGGAATTCTCCGTGATCTGCACGCGCTCCGTGTCCGTCCTGCCGAAAACGTTCGCGCCGAACCAGCCGCAGCCGATCGGCAGGGACCATTTCTCCCAGCCGTCGTTTTCCGTCGGGCGGGTCAGCTGGAAATTGCGGATCTCGTCGCCCTCCGTCGGCGCGGGAGCGTCGTACCAGAGGATCAGATCCTTGTCGCTCGGAGGTATGATGGGATTTGTCACGTCCGTGTCCTCGCGTTTCGTCCTGCGGACTCAGAGGTGCCCGGTCTCGGCGACCTTGTCGTCTGAGATAGCTCCCGCGCGGACCGCGATATTGTGGTCGAGCTTCGCCTTGGCGGTGTCGTTATCGTCGAACACGA
>JAFYBI010000479.1 GCA_017540285.1 Clostridia bacterium
GAGGTCATGCTCGAGGAGGAGAGACCGCCGGAGGACGGCATGGAGCCGCCGAGCATCGCGCCGAGGATCGAGGAGATCATGTCGGAGGACATGGCGGAAGCGGAGGAGGACTGGGAGGTCGCCGCGCCGCCGAGGGAGCCGAGCAGGGACGGGAGCGCGGAGCCCGTGCCCTGGGATACCGCCTGACCGCCCACCTGCATGGACGCGAACGCCTCGATGCAGCGGGTGTAGTCGGCGTCAAAGTCGATGGCGTCGTTGATCTTCGCCGCGTTCGAGACCGTCGAGGTCTTGCGGTACGGGAAGTAGATCGAGAGACCGTAGGCGTTGGTCATGTTCGAGGACGTGCGGTTGTACTTGACCGCGCCGAGGATCGCGTTCGCCATGTCCTTCGCCTCGGTCGTGCCGAGATTCAGGGCAAGGTGCACGAGGTCGATCTGGTCGATCTTCGAGGAGGTCGCGAATTCGCGCGCGCCGCTCCGTGCATCGGAGACGGTCTGGTATTCGTTGTTCTGGATGAGGGACAGGGTGCTCTGGGCGAAGTCCTTCAGCTCGGAGGGCAGGGTCTTCTCGAGCTCGGCGAGGTCGATGAGGGACAGGGTGGTCTTCTGGCCGGGGCACTGCTGCGCGCTGACGTCCACGAAGTCGTCCACGATCATCTTGCCGAGGGTCGTCGTCGGGAGGGAGGTGTCCTTCGAGAGGTTGGTGAGCCAGTTGGTGTAGTACCAGCCGGTGCCGGGTTCGGTCTCCTCGGATGCGACGAGGTAGTCGGCGTAGTCGGAGAGCATGAGCGCGGTCTCGGCGGTCGCCATCAGGCAGGCGTCGAAGCCGATGAAGTCAAATTTCACGCCCGCGTCGTTGAGCGCCCAGTTGATGCCGGTGAGGTTCATCGAGCCCTTGCTTGCGTTCTTCTCGTCATAGCCGTAGCCGGAGATCGATCCTCCGCCGTGGTCCCAGAAGATCAGCTCGTAGCGGTTTGCCGGGAAGTTCTGCGCGCTCCACTTGATGAAGGCGGAGAGGGTCTTCGGGTCGGTCATGGACTTCGAGCCGTCGTCCTTCACGAGGCAGGAGAGGCCGCCCTTTTCGACCTTGTAGACCTGGTTGACCGACGAGGAGATGATCGAGTTCTGCCACTTCTTGCATCCGCCGGTGTAGACGAGGATGTTGACCTTGTCGGAGAGGTTCGCCTTGGTCATCTCGATCAGGTCGGAGGTCGCCATTTTGTTCTTCGACTCAAGGTCGGTGCCGCACATGAAGATCATGAAGGTGACGGTGTCCTGCCCGTTCCCCTTGATCGTCGTGTATCTCGAACGGGTGCCGGACGCGACGGAGGTGTCGAGCTTGCCCGTGTTCGCGGACTGCGCCCAGCCGGAGGAGGACGAGGTGCCGGAGAAGTTCGCGGACGGCATCGTGCCCATCAGGGAGGAGAGCGAACCGAAGGAGTTCGCGCTGATGCCGGAGGACGCCGACTGGGAGGAGATCATCTGCGAGAGGAGGGAGGAGGACGAGGGCTTCTGCGAGCCGCCGCCTCCGAAGAGCTTGCCGCCTCCGAAGATGAGCGCGATCACGACGACGGCGATGAGGATCAGGCTGCCCTTGCCGCCCGACGCGCGCGTTCCGGTCGATCCGTTCTGTGCGGGACGGTTGGCCGAGGGGGTGCCGGGTCTGCCCTGATAGCCGCTCGAGCCGCCCGTTTTGCCGACGGGACCCGTGCCGAGTCCGTCGCCGCGCTTGTAGACGTCCTTCCCCTGACCGGTGATGTTCTGCTGCCGGCCGCGGGGCGCTCTGTTGTTATTGTTGTTGTTTTCTGCCATGCTGCCCACCTTTTTTCTGAGATAGTTTTTCCGCTCTTCATTATACATGATTTTCCCGGGGAATGCAAGAGAAGCGGGGGATCTTCGAAAGAATTTTCAGATTATTCCGAAAATATGCGAAAACCGCCGCCGTCCTTTTCATGAAAACTTCATTTGACTTTGCGGCGGATCCGTGGTATGATAAAGCAAACGGCAGCCGGGAGGGGTTTGTCATGACAAAACGAATGAAAATCTGGACGTGGACGGTGTTCTCGCTCTACCTCGCGTGGCTTGTGTGGGCGATCCTTTTCAAGTTTCACCTGCCCGGCGCGGGCCCGCTCAGGACCATGCGATCGATCGAGTGGATCCCCTTTGCGCCGCGGGAGATCGAGAGGCGGCAGACGCTCGAGGAAATGGCGCTGAACCTGATCGTCTTCATCCCGCTCGGCGCGTATCTCACGGCTCTCCTGCCGAAGGGAAAACGCCGGTGGGTCCCCCTGATCGGGCTCGGCGCGAGCTTGATGTTTGAAGTCCTGCAATACGTGTTCGCCATCGGCGCGGCGGACGTCACCGACCTCATCATGAATACGGCGGGGACGCTCTCGGGCATGCTGTTCTTCGGCATCCTGCATCTGCTCTTCAAGAAGCGCGCGCTCACCGCGCTCAACATGCTCGGGACGGCGGGCGAGGTCCTCTTCTGCGGGATGCTCCTCCTCGTCATGGCGGCGAACGGCCGGTTCTGAGCGTTCTTGGAGGAGAACGAACCCCGCACAGCTTTTTTTCACGGGAGAGCGGGAATTTTGTTGAAAAAAACGCTTGCGCGTCCGTGCGGAGATGTGCTATAATAATGCAAATCCAATCTCATCCATATCATTCGGAGGCATCCTATGTCCGGCAACATTCGTCCCGAATCCATGCAGCGCATCACCACGCCCGCGCTCGCGGAAGCGTTCATCCGCGAACAGATCACCGAACTGCGGGAGCAGATCGGCGATCAGAAGGTTCTCCTTGCCCTCTCCGGCGGCGTCGATTCTTCCGTCGTCGCGGCGCTCCTCATCAAGGCGGTGGGGCAGCAGCTCACCTGCGTTCACGTCAACCACGGTCTCATGCGCAAGGGCGAGAGCGAGCAGGTCATCGAAGTCTTCCGGAATCAGCTCGGCGCGAACCTCATCTACATCGACGCGACCGACCGCTTCCTCGACAAGCTGGCGGGCGTATCCGATCCCGAGACCAAGCGCAAGATCATCGGCAAGGAATTCATCGACGTTTTCGCGGAAGAAGCGGCGAAGCTCGAAGGCATCCGCTTCCTCGGTCAGGGAACGATCTACCCCGACATCCTCGAATCGAAGGACGGCGTGAAGGCGCACCACAATGTGGGCGGCCTGCCGGAGAAGTATGATTTCGAGTTGGTCGAACCCGTGAAGCTTCTCTTCAAGGACGAAGTCCGCGTTGTCGGCCATGCCCTCGGTCTGCCGGACGGCATGGTTTACCGTCAGCCGTTCCCGGGTCCCGGACTCGGCGTGCGCTGCCTCGGCGCGATCACCCGCGACCGTCTCGCCGCGCTGCGGGAAGCGGATGCCATCGTGCGCGAAGAGCTCGACTGCGCGATCGCGGCGGGCGCCATCGCTCCGATCTGGCAGTATTTCGCCGTCGTTCCGGACATGAGAGCGACGGGCGTGGAGAACGGGCATCGCCGCTATGACTGGCCGGTCATCATCCGCGCGGTCAACACCGTGGACGCGATGAGCGCGACGGTCCCCCAGATCGACTGGACCATCCTCGAGAAGATCACCGCCCGCATCCTCGCCGAGGTTCCCGGCGTTTGCCGCGTCCTGTATGACATGACGCCCAAACCGATCGGGACGATTGAGTTCGAATAAACCAGAATACAGTGATTGAGGATCATGACCATGAAGCTGACAGAGAACGGATTGGACGCAAGCAATCTCATTGTCAAGAGGCGTTATCGTCCCCACGACGGCGACGGCTGTCTGTTATGCGGCAGGGAATCCGCTGAGCCGTATACATTTTACTGCGTGCAGAAAACCGGCGAGAAAGTGAAGATGGTTTCGCAATATGAGAAGCAAATTACACGTAGTTATGAATTGCAGGAAACCGTGACCCATAAACTGTGTGCCGATTGCGTCCGTACAAGCGGTATGTCAAACGTGATGTTCGGCTTGATCGTTGCGGTGATCAGCATCGCCGTGTGGTATGTGTCATACCTCATTCATCTGACCCTGCTGATCCTGCCGATCATCGGTCTGATCGTTGCCCTCTACGCAATCGTCACGGGCATCCGGCGCTACACCCGCAAGATCCCTACCCGGGATGACGGCGACGACACGCTGCGCGATATCCTGAGAGCAGCGTATCCCGGCTGCGCGAAATACATGACCCGCGCCGAGTGGGAAAAACAGAATCAGTCATGATAATCAAGAAGGAACCCCCACGTGTCAGCCGACAAACTCATCGAGCCTGGAATTGACAAACTCGCCCTGCGTCTGACGGCCCGAAAGGCATCGTCTCAATTACAGCCGGTCTTCGGATCGGTTGTTTTTTTGTCCGCCTTGCAAATCGCCGGGAAATCTGCTATAATGGCTGTAATCAAACAAAAACGCGGGGATTCCCGCGCCGGAGGCATCATCATGGATTTTCTCATCGTCAACGGTTCTCCGAAGGGGGAGAACAGCATCACGCTCCAGACCTCCCTGTACCTCGAAAAACGGTACCCGGAGCACCGCTTCACCGTCCTCGACGCCGGTCACCGCCTGCCGTACTGGGAAAAGCACCCGGACGAGGCGGCAGAACAGATGCGGCAGACGGACTGCGTGATCTTTTCCTATCCCGTCTACACCTTCCTCGTCCCGTCCCAGCTCGTGCGCTTTCTCGAGCTCGTGAAGGGGACGGGATGCGCTCTCTCGGGGATATACGCCACCCAGATCACCACCTCGAAGCATTTTTACGACATCACCGCCCACCGCTTCATCCGCGAGAACGCGCAGGATATGGGGATGCGCTTCGTCGAGGGCCTTTCCGCGGACATGGAGGACCTCCTCTCCGAAAAAGGCCGCGCGGAGGCCGAGAAGTTCTTCGAGTACCTCCTTTTCAACATCCGAAACGGCCTCTCCGAGCCGGCCGACACATTCCCCGCGCCCTCGCACCGTCCCGTGAAGGCGGCGGTATGTGCGAGGGAGAAGCCCGGACGGGTCGTGATCGTCGCGGATCTCGGCGGGGACGACGGACAGCTTGCCCGCATGATCGCGCGGTTCCGGGCCAGACTGCCGCTCGCGACGGACGTCGTGGATCTCGGCGGGATCGGGCTGCGCGGCGGATGTCTCGGCTGCTTCCGGTGCGCGTCGGACGGCGTGTGCGTCTACCGCGACGGATTCGCCGATCTGCTCCGCGAGCGCATCCAGACCGCGGACGCCATCGTCACGGCGTTTACCGTGCGGGATCACGGCATGGGCTCGCTTTTCAAGATGTACGACGACCGTCAGTTCTGCAACGGGCACCGCACCGTCACGATGGGAAAGCCGATGGCCGCGCTCGTCTCCGGCAATCTTCCGGCGGAGGAGAATCTCCGCAACGTCCTTGAATCGCGCGCGGAGACCGGCGGCAATTTCTGGTGCGGCGCGGCGTGCGACGAGGTCGACCCTGCCGGCGAGATCGACCGGGTCGCGCTGCGGCTCGCATACGCCGTGAAGACCGGACACACGCGCCCGGCGAACTTCTGGGGCGTCGGCGGGATGAAGATCTTCCGCGACCTCATCTGGCAGATGCAGGGCCTGATGCGCGAGGATCACCGCTTCTTCAAGGCGCACGGGCAGTACGATTTTCCGCAGAAGCACCGCGCCCGCATGCTCGCGATGTACGCCGTCGGCGCGATGAACGCGAACCCGAAGCTGCGCCGCAGGCTCGGCGGAAAGATGGCCGAAGGGATGCTCATGCCGTACCGGGCGGTGCTGAAAAGGACCGAAGCGCGGAACGGGCAGAAATAAGGAGGCAGTATGCCGAAGAGACCGAACATCGTCTTTCTCTTCTCCGATCAGCAGCGGTACGACACCGTGAGCTGCTACGGAGCCGTCCCCGGCGCGCCGCTCTGTCTGACGCCCCACCTCGACGCGATGGCGGCGGACGGCGTGCGCTTCGATCTCGCGATGACCTGCCAGCCCGTCTGCGGTCCCGCGCGCGCCTGCCTTCAGACGGGGCTTTATCCCGACGCCGTCGGCTGCACGGTGAACGACCGGGCCCTGCCGCCCGACGCCGTGACCCTGGCCGACCGGATGCACGAGGCCGGGTATGAGACCGCGTACGTCGGCAAATGGCACCTCGCGTCGCAGCATTCCTTCGCCGATCCGCCCCTGCCGGACACCGCCGATTACAAGACGAAGCCGATCCCGCCCGAACGCCGCGGCGGCTACCGGGATTACTGGATGGCGGCGGACGTGCTCGAATTCACCTCCCACGGATACGGCGGCTATGTGTACGACGGAGACGGGCGGCGCGTGGACTTTGACGGCTACCGCGCGGACTTTCTCGCAGACCGGGCGATCGCATACATCAGAAAGCCGAAGGAAAAGCCGTTCTTTCTCTTCGTCTCGTGGCTCGAGCCGCATCACCAGAACGACCGCGGCCGCTGCGAGGCGCCTGACGGCTGGGCGGAGCGGTACGCGGACTATGAAGTCCCCGCCGATCTTTCGGGAACGGGCGGCGACTGGCGCGAAGAAATGCCCGCGTATCTCGCCTGCTGCCGGAGCCTCGACGAAAACGTCGGCCGCATTCTCGACGCTCTCGGAGAGACCGGACAGCTCGACGACACCCTCGTCGTCTACACCTCGGATCACGGATGCCATTTCCGCACGCGCAACAGCGAATACAAGCGCTCCTGCCACGACGCGAGCCTGCATGTTCCCCTGATCGTGCGGGGACCCGGCTTCCGCGGCGGCAGAACCGTGAACCGCCTCACGAGCCTCATCGATCTGCCGCCGACCCTCCTTGACGCGGCGGGGATCGCGGTGCCGGACAGCTTTCCCGGTCACTCCCTCGCACCGCTCGCCGCCGATCCGGAATCTTCCGTGCGGGACGAGGTCCTCGTGCAGATCAGCGAAGCCGGGCGGGGTCGCGCGATCCGGACGCCGGAGCAGACCTTTTGTGCGATGCTCGACCCGGCGGACGGCGACCCGGATCTCTACCGCGAGGCGTACTGCTACGACAACCGGATCGATCCCGCCCAGCGCAACAACCTCGCCGGGGATCCCGCATTCCGCGCGGAACGGGAGGCGCTCCGCGTCCGGCTTGCGGAAACCGTTCTCCGC